>JBDLRO010000069.1:0-22039 GCA_039800025.1 Actinomycetota bacterium
AGCTGTAGCGGAACGCCTCGCTTCGATGGGGCACGACTGCATGGTCGCACCTGTTCTGCCTTTTGGCGACAGCGCGCATCACCAGGCGTTTGCTGGCTCCGTATCGCTGCGTCATGAGGTATTGGTGGGACTTCTCCACGATGTCTGTTGGTCGTTCCTCGGAGACTCGTTTGCATGGGTCGCTCTCGTCACCGGCCACGCAGGCAATTGCGCGGCGATGCGAGAAGCCGCTGGGGAATACACCGATGGACGGGTGATTGCAGTCGACGACTGGCCCGCAATCCGTACAGCCATCCACGATGTATCTCGCCTCGAACTCGGACTCGATCCTGAGTACGTGGGAACACATGCTGGGCATTTCGAAACCAGCATCATGTTGCACCTGCGACCGCAGTCGGTTGACATGACCGCCGCTAGGCCAGGTGCAATTGGAGACCCGAGCATTCTCGGCTCTCGATTGCGCAGCGAAGGGATGCTCTCGGTCTCGCCCAATGGCGTTATTGGAGATCCCACCGCATCGACATGCGAGGCCGGAGAGAGGTATCTCGAAGCTCTGATCAGTTACAACACCACGACTATTCGCACGAGGCTGTCGGCATGAAGCGATTGGGCGCGGTGAACGTCGGCAAGATGCTCGAGGCGAGTTTTGCGCCAGTTGTGATCATTCTTCTGACCATATATATGTGGGCGACAAGTCCGGTCTTCATGACCACCGTCAACATCACGAACATCCTGCTTCAGGTGTCGATCCTGGCGATCGTGGCTTTCGGGATGACTTTCGTGATCATCGCAGGTCAACTCGACTTGTCGCAGGGTTCTGCGAATGCCCTGATCGGGGTCGTTGCGGCCGATGTCATGGTGCGTTCGGACAACATCTGGGTCGGAATTCTTGTTGGCATTGCAATGGGCGTTGGCGTGGGTCTTTTCAATGGTTTCGTGACGGCGTACCTGAAAGTGCCGTCGTTCATCACGACTTTGGGTGTGCTGGTGATGGCCCGAGGACTTGCACGGGAAGTCACTGCGGGAAACACGGTGGGCAACCTGCCAGCCTCCTTCACCGACTTCATGTCCAAGGAAGTCCTGGGCCTCGGAATGCCGGTCCTCATCGCCGTCGTCTGGGGCGTGGTGATGCATGTTCTGCTCAGCCGCACTCAGTTCGGGCTCCACGTGTTCAGTGTGGGTGGCAATCCGGAAGCGTCGCACCGCGCTGGAATCGATGTGAAGCGAGTGCTGCTCGCAGTGTTCGTCGTCAGTGGAATTTCGATCGCTGTGTCGGGTCTCACTCTCCTTGGTCGTGTACGAGCTGGTCAGCCGAATGCATCGACTCTTCTCGAGTTGTATGCAGTTGCGGGAGTCATCCTCGGAGGAACTCGTCTCACCGGCGGCAAGGGATCGATTCCGCGGACCGCAGCAGGCGTCCTGCTCATTGGCCTCATTCAGAACTCACTGAACTTGAAGAATGTCACGTCCAACTATCAACAGGTGGTTCTCGGGCTGGTGTTCATTCTCGCCATGACGACTGAGTCGTTCGGCAATCAGGTTCGAGAAATCGCCCGCCGTCTCCGCAACTGGAGATCCGACGGACAACCGGTGTCGTGAGAGCTTCTCTCTCACGACTGCACAACACAAACCTTTACAACGGGGGAATGATGAAAATACGCAAACTGGGTATCGCGGCAGCAGCCGCAGCCACGCTCCTCGGAGTGAGCGCATGTGGAAGTGATGACAGCTCCGGCTCATCAGAAGCTTCAAGTGCGCCCACCGAAGAGTCGAGTGGCGACTGTGCCGAGACGTACCAGGTTGGCTGGGCCAACCTCGACGCTGGCATTCTGTATTACCGCGACCTCGAGGCAGGACTCCAGGAATTCGCTGACGCGAACTGCTGGGAGCTCATTGCCACCGATGCCGCGTACGACATCCCGAAGCAGATCGCACAGATCGAAGACATGATCGTCAAGGGCGTCGATCTCATCATCGCTGCACCTGGCGATCGTGACGCCCTCGTCGCCGTCTACGAAAAGGCGAAGGAAGCGGGCGTCCCGATGTTGTCGACCGGAAACAACTTGGCCGACGGCAACGAGGCTCTCGAGATCGGATTCGTCGGCACTGACTGGGAGGCCGAAGGCGTTCGTCAAACCGAATGGATGGTGTCCAAACTCGCTGACGGAGACAAGGTCGCTCGAATCGGCGGCGTGGGTGCAACCCAGTACGTCCAGAAGCGCAAGGCTGGCTTCGAGAAGGTCATGGGCGAGAACTCGGGTATCGAAGTCGTGTTCAACCAGGACGCGAACGGCTTCAACCAGGAAGAGGGTCTGCGTCTCGCACAGGATGCGCTCACTGCAAATCCCGACCTGAAGGCCATCTGGGCCGACAGCGACGCCCTCGCTCTCGGTGCAGTCCAGGCTCTCAATGAGCGTGGTCTCAGCCAAGCGGACGTTCTCGTCCTGGGAAGCGACGGCGAGCCGATTGCCTTCGATCAGATCCGCTCTGGAGAAGGTGTCGATTACACCATCGCCCTTCATGGACTCCAGTGGGGCCGTCTCACCGCTGAAGTTGCCCATGCCTACTTGACGTCGGGTTCGACCGGGTACGAGTACTTCATTCAGGCACCAACCGAGGGCGTCAGCGCTGACAACATCGCTGACCGCACCAACGAGGACCTTCGCTGAGAAGGGTCTGAGCTGAACGTGTCTGGGAAGAAGCATCACAACACTGACGTGTTGATCATCGGTGCCGGGGCGTCGGGCGGCGTTGTCGCCCGACGCCTCTCCCAGGCCGGCCTCAGCGTGCGCATTCTCGAGCAGGGGAAGTGGCCCGACCGAGGAGAATTCCGCGGTGCCGAGGACGATTGGGAACTTTCCTACCGCAAGCAATGGTCCGCAGATCCGTGCATTCGACAGCGGCCAGAGGACTATCCCATCAACTCCGATGACGCCGACATCACTCCGCTGATGTTCAACGGCGTCGGCGGTGGAACCATCATCTTCAACGGGACCTGGCCGCGTATGTTGCCATCCGACTTCCGCACCCGGTCTCTCGACGGCGTTGGTGACGACTGGCCCGTCACATACGACGAACTCAAACCTTTTTACGATCGGACCGACGCCGAGTTCGGCGTGTCTGGTCTCGGGGGAGACCCGTTCTTTCCTGACGAGATCGACTATCCACTGCCGCCACTGCCGCTCGGCAAAGCCGGCCGCAAACTGGCTGAGGGACACAACAAACTCGGCTGGCATTGGTGGTTGGAACCCAATGCCATCCTGTCCCGTCCTTATGACGGACGACGTCCTTGTGTGCAACGAGGGACGTGCACGTCTGGTTGCGGTGAAGGCGCGAAAGCATCCACTGATCTGACCCACTTCCCGCACGCCATCCGCAACGGGGCTGATCTCGTCACCGGGGCGCGAGTCGTGCGCATCGAACACGACCAGAACGGTCTCGCCACGGGCGCGACGTACCTCACAGATGACGGGGTCGAGCATTTCGCCGGTGCGCGCATCGTGATCCTCGCCGCCAACGCGATCGGCACACCGCGCCTCCTGCTCATGTCGGCCAGTAACACCTTCCCCGACGGACTGGCGAATCGCTCCGGGCTCGTCGGCAAACGACTGATGATGCACACGTTTTCGGTCGTGACGGGGTATTTCGAGGAATCCCTCGGGACGTGGCAGGGCCACTTTGGTGCCAGCATCACCTCATACGAGTTCTACGAGACCGACGCGCGACGCGGATTCGCTCGAGGTGCGAAGTGGGCGCTGTCTCCTGTTGGCGGCCCGCTCGGGCACGTGTTGCCCCAACGCGCAGGTCAGGCTGTGTGGGGTCCCGCGCACCACGACGACATGGTCGAGCGATTCGGACGAGGTGCATCGTGGGCGATCTTCGGCGAGGATCTTCCCGAGGAGACCAACTACGTGTCGCTCGACTCGTCCCTCACCGACTCCAGCGGTCTGCCTGCACCAAAGGTCTCGTACACGTTGGCGAAGAATTCGATCGACCTCACGCATTTCCAGGTGGATCGTGCAGTCGAATCGATGGAGGCAGCCGGAGCTCGTGCTGTCACTCGTGACGTCTTGCTGCCGCATTCGGGTTGGCATTTGATGGGCACTGCGCGCATGGGTGACGATCCCGAAACGTCGGTCGTGAATCGCTGGTCGCAGAGTCACGACGTGGCGAACATGTTCATCGTCGATGCGAGCCAGTTCGTGACCTCGAGTGGGGTCAATCCGACGAGCACCATCGCCGCTCTCGCCTTGCGCGCAGCTGATCACATCGTGACCCGCCGTTCAGAGATTCCGGTGCCCGCATGAACGCCGCACTGTTGTCCCGACTTCTCGAGATCGCCGAGCGTCTCGTGCCGACCACGGAGACCATGGTGGGGGCAGGGAGCGTTCCCGATGCAGCTCGGTTCATCGAACGAGCACTCGTGTCGAGGCCTGACCTCGGTGACGGTCTCGAGGCAGCGGCGTCGGAGTGCACCGACGACGTGATCGACGCTGCGGTGCGCGGTGATGCCGTCGATATGCCAGCGTTCGACCAAGTCGCGACATTGGTGATCGGTGCGTACTACATGAATCCCGTTGCCCGCCGTCAGATCGGCTACCCGGGTCAACTCGCTCTCGAGTACGACCCCATGGAGTACGTCACGTGGGTCGACGAGGGGCTCCTCGACCAGGTGATGAGCCGCGGCCGGCGATTTCGAGAGGTGACTCAATGAAGACCAGTCGTTCCGTCGTCCTGGCCGACTATGACCATGGGCCGTCCGTCGTCGAGTTGGAGATTCCCGAACTCCAGCCCGGTGAGATCTTGGTGGAGGTCAGAGCTGCCACTGTCTGTGGCACCGACGTCCACATCGCCGCCGGGAACTTTCCGCAGTTGGCAACTCTTCCGTTGGTCATGGGCCACGAAGGAACGGGGGTTGTCGTGGCCACGAATGGCCGCACCGTCGATGTCAACGGACGTGATCTCGAGATCGGATCGCCGATTGTCTGGGCTCACCCGTGGTGTGGTCATTGTTTCAGTTGTGCCATTGCCGAAGAACCAACCATCTGTGAGAACACCGCAGGGTACGGGTGGGGGCCGTCGCCGAAGGGTCGCCTGAACGGCACCTTCTCGGAGTACTTCATCGTCTCTCCCGAGTCGAAGGTGCTGCGAGTGTCGGACCGACTGGACCCAGCTCTGGTGTCGTCGGCAACCTGTGCATTGCGGACGGTGATGCACGCCATGACGCGCATCCCTCGAATCCGATTCAGCGACCATGTCGTTGTCCTCGGATCGGGCCCCGTCGGACTCTATGCAGCCGCAGTCGCCGTGGCGAGCGGTGCAGCCGGGGTGCACATGATCGGCGGCCCAAAGGAACGGCTGACCATCACAGATTCCTGGGGTCTGACCACGAGCTTCGACATCTTCTCCTCCACACACGAGGAACGCAAGGCCGAGATCCTCGACCGCACCGGAGGACGTGGTGCCGACCTCGTCATTGAATGCGCTGGTCCAGCTGTGGCGTTCAATGAAGGACTCGACGTGTTGAGGCGTGGAGGCTCGTATCTCGTTCTCGGCCAGGCCCATCGCGAGTCCGTCCCTGTGAACACCACCGGCTTGAAGGTGCGTCAGCAGAACGTGGTGACCTCGCTGTCTGCCGAGATCGTCCACTTCCATGAGGCCATGGCATTTCTCGAGCGTTACGCCGACAGATTCGATCTCGCACACATGGTGAACACCCACTCGTTCTCGCTCGATGACGTGGGTACGGCCCTCGGGGTCATGAAATCCGGTGAAGCGATGAAGCCAGTGATTCTTCCCAGCAGCTCTTCTCGCAAAGGAACTCTCTCGTGAACGACCACTCCTCTCTCGGTATCCAAAGCAAGTACGGCATTCAGGTCGGTCACGACGAGCGGCCGGGCACAGGCGGGATGATGCCCGTCTACGACCCGAGCACGGGACAGCAGGTGTCCGAAGTTCCCATCGCGTCCGCTCGCGACGTCGACGATGCGGTCGCTGCGGCAACATCGGCGTTCTCTTCGTGGCGTGCGCTGAGCGTGGCCGAACGCGGTGACCATCTTCGTCGACTCGCCGAGGCCATGCGGGCCAATCGAGATCGGCTCGCAGCGATCGATGCGCTCGACAGCGGTAACCCGTACGAAGCAATGAAGCGCGATCTGGATTACGCCGCTCAGTCCCTCGAGTATTTCGCCGGCATCGCACGCGAACTCGGGGGTCGCACTCTGTCGGCCACACCCGACGGTTTGCACATGACGTTGACCGAACCCTATGGCGTCGTGGCGCGCATCATTCCTTTCAACCACCCGCTGATGTTCAGCGCCTATCACATCGCTGCTCCATTGGTTGCTGGGAACACCGTTGTGCTCAAGGCACCCGACCAGACACCGATCGCTCCGCTCGAGTTCGGACGCTTGGCGAGCACCGTGTTGCCACATGGAGTCCTTTCAGTCCTGACAGGTGATGGCCGGACGACTGGAGAGGCGGTCGTCGCCCATCCGGACATCCGTCGTATTGGCTTCACCGGCCGGCGCGAGACGGGTCTGCGCGTCATCGAAGCTGCTGCGCAGAGCGGCTATCTGAAGAACGTCACGGTCGAACTCGGCGGCAAGAATCCAATGATCGTGTTCCCGGACGCAGATCCTGCCTTCGTCGCGGAGCAGGCCGTTGCTGCGATGAACTTCGAGTCGTCCCAAGGTCAGAGTTGCGGTTCGACCTCACGACTTCTCGTGCACGAATCCCTGCGGGCCGACGTCGTGGAGGCCCTGCATGCCCGCATGACCTCGATCGTTGTCGGACCGGCTCTTGCGCCGACCACGACAATGGGACCGCTCGTCTCGAGCGCCCAAGCAGAACGTGTCATGGGATTCATCGAAGAGGGACGTCGCACGGCGCGTCTCGTTCTCGGAGGAGATCGTTCCGCTGCGGCAGGGGAATACGGGGGCTACTACGTCGCGCCCACGTTGTTCGACGATGTGGCTCCTGAACATCTCATCGCCCGAGAAGAGATCTTCGGGCCAGTGCTCTCAGTGATGTCTTGGAAGAAGTTCGACGATGTGATGCAGATCGCCAATCGCACGAATTACGGACTCACAGCCAATGTGATCACCAACAACTATGGCTGGGCACTCGATGCTGCCCGCAAAGTGGAAGCCGGATGCGTGTGGATCAACGGACGCGGTCAGCATTTCTTGGACACCCCATTCGGTGGCTACAAGGACAGTGGCCTCGGAGCCGAAGGATCCATGGAGTCCCTGCGGAGTTACACCCGCACGAAGGCCTTGCACATGCTCAACATCACCCCCTACCACGATTGAACAGGAGATACTTCCATGACAACCATCGATGTCACCAGTGCTGCAGTCCTCGCTGCAAAACAAGATGTCGCTGATGCCACGCGCATTCTGGCTCGCGAGAAATTGATCGGTCCATTCGGACATCCGAGCGTGCGAATCCAAGGGACGAACCTTGTTGCCATCTTGGGGGACACTCACTTCGCGGTGAAATTGCTGACGGAGATCGGACCGGAAGACGTTGCGATCATCGACATGGATGGAGAGCCACTCGATCCGACGATCTCTGGACCTGGTGAGCGATTCATCCACACGGAGATCTACAAGGCCCGACCCGATGTCCACGCAATCGTGCACGCACACCCCGCGAACTGCATCGCCTTCAGCGTTTCGAGTCGACCGCTCCAGCCGCTGTGGCACCTGTGTACCGAGGTGTCACAGGGCGTGCCGGTTCACATGAAGTCGATCCAGATCGACACACCGGAACTTGCCGCCGACCTTGCGGCCACGATGGGCAATCGTCCGTTCGTTCTCTTGCACGGCCACGGCAGCGTTGCTGTGGGTGACTGCATGGCGACGGCGTGTGTCCGCCAGATCAGCCTCGAGCGCGCGGCCAAACTTCAGGCCACGGTCGACGCCATGGGCGGAAGCGTGCCAATCGCAGCTGACGAGATCAAGTCCGATGGACTCAGCGTGGGGCTGACCCAAGAAGAGATCAACGCCCAGTGGGACTACTGGCGTCTCGAGATCTCACGCCTGTGACATCTGCAGAGCCGACGTTGTGAAACCTGCGCCGTTCCATCTCGTGCAAGCTTCGAGTTATGACGATGTTTGGCGTGCGTTTGCGGACTCGGACGGTGATGCCAAGGTGATCGCCGGGGGTCAAAGCCTGGTCGCGCTTCTCAATCTTCGTTTGGCGACGCCCGGAACCGTCGTCGACGTGAGTGGAATCGACGAACTTCGCGTCATGTCCGTGTCCTCAGCGGAAATTCGGATCGGAGCCATGGTCGCGCAGCGGACAGTCGAACGCGATGAGGACATCCTGCGGATTCTCCCGGTTCTCTCCCGTGCGGTGTCGCACATCGGACATCCGCAGATTCGCAGTCGCGGAACCATAGGCGGGAATATCGCTCATGCGGACCCTTCCTCGGAATTACCGGCACTGATGGTTCTCATGGATGCAACGATGGAAATTCTCGGACCGAATGGCTGCCGAAATGTGCCTGCGAGGGACTTCTTCCTCGGTCCCTACACCACTGCGCTTTCCGATGATGAGATCCTTGCGCACGTCGTCATCAGTCGAGAGGCGATCGAGCGATCCTATGGATTCCATGAGATCGCGCGATGCCGTGGCGCGTTTGCAATGACGGGTGCAGTCGGGTCACTGGTGAAGGGAATGGAGAGTCTCGACATCGTTCTCTTCGGCGTGGCGTCCGCACCGCTTCGGATCGACATCGGATCACTCGATGTGTTGTCCGCATGGCCCACTGAAGATTTCGATCGTCTCCTCATCGGTCATTTCGCCGAGTTCTTGTCACCCAACGACGACTTTCAGGCAACAGCAGATCAAAGACGCTCGTATGCGGTGGTGTGCACGAAGAAGGTGCTGCATGAGCTTCTCGGGTGAGATCCATTCTCGACTCGATGTCGAGATGACGGTCAACGGAGTGCGTACTCTGAAGAACATCGATGCGCGCATGTTGTTGATCGATTTTCTTCGCGTCGAACTGGGGCTGACCGGCACACACAACGGCTGTTCATACGGTGTGTGCGGAGCCTGCACCGTCCTGGTGGACGGAGAGCCGGCACGATCATGTCTGGCTCTCGCTGCGCAGTTGGACGGGGCAATGATCGAGACGATCGAGTCCGTTTCGCACACCGAGCGTGGCAGGGAGATATTGGAGGCCTTCAGTCGGTGTCGCGGTCTGCAATGCGGATTCTGTACACCAGGAATTGTCATGAGTCTCGTCGAACTCGATCGACGATCACCTTCTTCGGACGAGATCGAAGACATGATCGATGGTCACCTCTGCCGGTGCACGGGATACGTCGCCATCAAGCGCGCAGCGAGCGAGGCCCTGGGAGGCCCCCGCTCATGAAGTTCGTGCGGCGAGAGGACGATCGACTCCTCACCGGTCGAGGCCGGTTCCTGGATGACATCGAGACTCACAATCAGGTGCACATTCGTTTCGTGCGCTCGCAAGTGGCGCATGGCCGCATCGAACAGATCGATGTCGAGCAGGCCCGATCTCTCCCCGGGGTCGTCGCAGTGTGGACGGGACCCGAGATCATCGACCATGTGCGTCCCCTCGGTCCATCCAAAGCCGACGGAGGAGTCTTCGAGGACCCCCTGTTCGCTGTCCTCGGACCTGATGCGGGGTTCATCCGCCACGCTCAGCGGCCCATCTTGGCAGTGGGAACGGTGCGCTATGTGGGCGAGCCCATCGCAGCCATTGCGGCCTGCGATCCATACGTTGCTGAAGATGCTGCCGCCCTCGTCGAGGTGTTCATCGAGGAACTGCCGGCACTCAGTGACCCTTTTGCAGCCTTGGCTGACGATGCAGTGCGCCTCTATGACTGGCCCGACAACGTGTGTCTGGATCTCGAGGTCGCGACGGGTGACGTCGAAGGCGTCTTTGCAAGCGCCGCACATCGCACGCGGCGCACCGTCCACTCGGCGCGGCTGTCGTGCAGTCCTCTCGAAGGCCGCGGGGTGATTGCAGTTCCCGATGAAGTCGGTGGTGGTATCACCGTGTATTCCTCCACCCAGATTCCTCACATGGTTCGCGACGCCATTGCCGACGGACTCGGCTGGCCACAACATCGGCTTCGTGTTGTGGCTCCAGACGTCGGAGGAGGATTCGGCGCCAAAGCCATTCCGTATCCCGAAGAATTGTTCGTTCCGTGGGCTGCCCGGACTTTGAATCGACCAGCGAAATGGGTCGAAGACCGTTATGAGCACTTCGTGAGTGCAATCGGGTCGCGTGATCAGATCCACGACATCGAGATTGCGCTCGACTCAGATGGAACCATCCTTGGCGTCAGGGATCACTTCGTGAGCGATGTGGGAGCGTTCAGCCCGCTTGGTGTGGTCCAGCCGTACAACACAGCTGCACATCTGGCTGGATGTTACCGAGTGCCGAACATGTCGATTCGCATGACGTCAGTGGTGACGAACAAGCCGCCACTGTCTCCGTATCGCGGAGCTGGACGGCCGGAGGCGGTTTTCGCGATGGAGCGCATCATCGATATTGCGTGTCGCGAGCACGGGTTCGACCCGGCCGATGTGCGTCTGGCAAATGCGATCACCAGCGAGGAGATTCCATACTCCGTTGGAATTCCGTATCGGGATGGAAAACCCATTGTCTACGACTCAGGCGATTTTGCCGGTTGTCTCAGTACGGCCCTCGATCTCGCCGAGGTTCTGCCCGATCCGCCAGCCGATCGAGGTCGACCTGTGGGGTTCGGCATCGCGTGCTACGTCGAAGGAACGGGGATCGGTCCTTTCGAGAGTGCCGAGATCGACATGCTGGAAGACGGAACTGTGATCGTGGCAACGGGGGCGTGCTCACAGGGACAGTCCCATGAAACGGTCTTTGCACGTCTTGCAGCAGATGTCCTAGGCGTGACGGCAGATCGTGTCATCGTGGTCGGGGGTGACACATCGGCGACGTCGTTCGGTTGGGGGACGTTGGCATCCCGCAGCGCTGTGAATGCTGGAAGTGCTATTCAGCGCGCGAGCGAGTCGATCGTGGAGCAGGTCACGGAAGAATTGAGCTCTTTGTGGGAAGTCGGACCGGACGACATCGTCTTCGCAGACAACAAAGTGTCCGTCGCCGGAACTCCGAGCGTTTCCATGTCATGGGTCGATGTGATCGCTCGGTTCTCGCCGAAGGCTGGCAGACCTGATGCAACCCGAAACGGCTTGTCGGCTTCGGCCCATTTCGTGCCTGAGACGGTCACCTTCGCGAACGGTGCCCACGTCGCAAAGGTTGCTGTCGACACGGACACCGGCCAGGTGGAGATCCTCGACTACGTCGTGGTCCATGACTGCGGCCCACTCCTCGACGAGGAGGTCGTGAACGGCCAGATCGAAGGAGGAGTGGCCCAAGGTCTCGGTGCAGCACTGTTCGAGGACCTGGCGTTCGATGACAACGCTCAACCACTCAATCCCAATTTCATCGATTACATCCTTCCTCCCGCGTCTGCGATGCCCGAGGTGCGGATTCACCATGTCGAGACGCGAAGTCCGCGCAATCCGCTCGGCATCAAAGGCGTCGGCGAGGCTGGCACGATTCCTGTTCCGGCAGCGGTGCTCAATGCGATCGACCACGCATTGAGAGAGCATCGGGTCGAAGTTCACCGCACTCCGGCAAGTCCGAAGATGATCACAACACTCCTAGCGAAGGGACGGTCGTCGTGAACGATCACGCAGCACTCGAAGTACGAAATCTGTCCAAGAACTATGGCGGCATTTTCGCTCTGGCCGACGTCTCACTTGCGTTCCGCAAGGGCGAGGTCACAGCGATCGTCGGAGACAACGGCGCCGGGAAGTCGACGCTCCTCAAGGCGATGTGCGGAGCTCTCGTCCCGGATTCTGGGGAGATCATCGTGGAAGGTCAGGAATTCGAGTTTCGTGGTCCCAATGATGCCCGCCAGGCGGGAATCGAGACGGTCCACCAGGACCTCGCTCTTGCCAACAATTTGTCGGTGGCACAGAACATGTTCCTTGGGCGAGAAGAGGTCACCGGGTTTTGGCCGTTCAAGTTCTTGAAGGCGCGATCGATGAACCAGAAGGCCTACGAAACGATCAATGGACTTTCGGTCAACGTTCCTTCACCCCAAGCTTTCGTCGAGGAACTGAGTGGTGGACAACGCCAGGCAATTGCCATTGCGCGCGCGACCACATGGGGCAACAACGTCGTCCTGATGGACGAGCCAACGGCGGCACTCGGAGTCACCGAAAAAGGTCGTGTCGAACAGCTGATTGTGACCTTGCGCCAGCGTGGACTGTGCGTCGTGGTCGTCAGCCACGATCTCGGGCAGGTCTTCCGAGTGTCGGATCGGATCGCCGTCATGAGACAAGGGCGACTCGTCGCAAATTTGGTCACGGCCGAGACTTCCGGTGATGAATTACTTGCTCTGATCACAGGACTCAAAGAAGAATCCAGGCGTGAATAGTCACCGGAATCATGCCAAGAATCCCAGCGCGGATGCAGTTGACCGAATTGTCGAGGGATGGGTCCGGCAAGTTCCGGATTTCGATTCTGGGCCTATTCAAGTATTCGGTCGTCTCAATCGCGTTGCGCGACTTCTCGACAACAATCTTCGGTCCTTCTTCCAATCGCATGGTTTGGGGATCGGCGATTACGACTTGATGGCCGCATTGTTCCGTATGGGGCCTCCCTATATGGCCCGACCTTCGTCGATCGCGCGTTCGTCACTGCTCACGTCGGCGGGTGTGACATTGCGTGTGGACCGCATGGTCAAAATGGGCATGGTGAAGCGGGTCTACGACCTCGACGATCGGCGAAGCGTCTACGTCCAGCTCACGGATGAAGGTGCGGATGTCGTCAGCCGCGTGGCTTTGCTCAACAGGGAGCGCCAGAGGCGCATGTTGAACTCATTGACGCCAGAGGAGTCAGCAACTCTCGAATCAGTGTTCCGCAAACTCGAACAGTCTCTCGTGATTACCGGGTGGCCAGATCAATGACTGTGACTTCAGCAAACAACGTTCACCGAGTGGGACTGATCGGGTCCGGGGCGCTTGGCAACCTCATTCGCGATCATCTCGAGGCTGGGGCCGTTCCGGGGACCATGTTGACATCGGTGTTCAGTCTCGATCGGGGCTCTCTCGAACACGTGCTCGCCAATTCCGACATCGTTGTGGAGGCGGCTGGTCAGGCGGCTCTTCGGGCACATGGTCCTGCGGTTGTGGCGGCAGGCAGGACTCTGGTCGCTCTGAGCAATGGGGTCCTCGCCGACGACGAGATCGCTCGGATCCTCACTGGTGGTCCCGGCAGATTCGTTCCCAGTGCAGGTGCCATCGGAGGATTCGATCTGATCGGTGCATTGAGAATTTCCGGGCAGCTCCGCGACGTTTCGCTTCACACCGTGAAATCTCCTCCATCTCTCGTCCAACCCTGGATGAGTGAACGGGACCGGGCTTCTCTGCAGGCAGGGTCGACGTTCATGAATGTGTTCACCGGCAGTGCCCGAGATGCGACACGATTGTTTCCAGCAAACGCCAATGTCGCTGCGACGCTCGGAGTGCGTTCGGTCGGACTCGATCGGACTCGAGTCATCATCGATGCTGATCCCCACGCACCGAATACGCGCCACACCGTCGTTCTCGACTCGACACTGGGTCATTACGAGTTGACGTTTGCAAACGCGCCATCGACGTCGAATCCGAAATCCAGCGAATTGGCAGCATTTTCCGTACTGCACGATCTCCAACAATTGACCGCGCCGAACGTCGTGATCAGCAACGCACCAGGAGTGAATCGATGAGTCTTCTCGGTCGCGCCGTGACCCGTGTCGAGGACCATCGCTTCCTCACCGGCCGCGGCCGTTATGTTTCCAACACTCCGAGTTCGGAGTCGAGCACGTATTGGCTCTCGTTCGTACGGTCGCCGGTGGCTCATGGACGCCTTCTCGGAATCGACGTGTCTGCGGCCCTCGATGTGGACGGAGTGATCGAAGTGATCACGGGACGTGATGTCGACCTGCCGCCGATTCCGCCGGTGTTCGGAAGTCTCACACATCCGCTGATGGTGCGACCGATCGTTGCAAAAGATCGAGTGCGCTTCGTTGGCGAGATCATCGCAGTTGTCGTCGCGATGAGTGAGACATCCGCGGTGGACGGAGCGGCTGCGGTCATCGAAGACATCGATCCACTTGATGTTGTCATCGATCCGATCGATGCTGTGTCGACACCGATTCATTTGTTCGAGGGTGCGGAAACCAACGTGACCTATTCCGGGTCCCTCGCGTCGACCGGCGTGGATGAATCGGCGGAACTGTTCGCCGGGTGCGAAGTGGTCGTGGAACAGGTGATCGTCAATCAGCGACTGGCTCCGTGCCCCATGGAACCCCGCGCGGCAGTTGTCGTTCCCGAGGGAGATCGCCTCCACTGCTACGTCACCACACAGACGCCGCAGTTGGCCCGGGACACGATTGCCGCCCAATTGAAGGTCGAAGTCGACCGGATTCATGTGATTGCCGGCCCAGATGTTGGCGGCGGGTTCGGTCCGAAAGATGGGTGGTACCCGGAGGACATCCTCACTGCGTGGGTTGCTTCTCGCCACAACCGAACGACTCGGTGGCATGAAACACGCTCGGAGAGCATGCTCGGCCTCTATCACGGTCGGGCTCAGGTGCAGACTCTGCGCATCGGAGGACGCCGGGATGGGCGAATCGAGGCGTACGAAATGGACATCGTCCAGGATGCGGGCGCATATCCGAGTCTCGGAGCCTGGTTGCCCGATCTCACGATGATGATGGCTCCCGGTACCTACGACATCGCTCGAGTACGGGCCCGGTCCCGATCGGTTGTGACCAACTCGACACCCGTCAATGCCTACCGTGGCGCGGGCCGCCCAGAAGCGACTGCGGCGATCGAGCGGATGATCGATCTCTTCGCCGGCCGCATCGGACTCGACCCAATCGACGTGAGACGCCGCAACTTGATTGCTCCCTTCGTTCGCCCTCGCCCCAACGCCATGGGGACGGTATACGACTCAGGTGACTACCAGGCCGCACTCGACGCACTCGTACACCATTGCGACATCGAGTCCTTGCGAGCCGAGCAGGATCGTCGACGGACATCCGGCGACCACCTTCAACTCGGAATCGGGATCAGCACCTACGTCGAAGTGACGGGTGGTCCGTCCGCAGGCAGCGAACATGCGCGAGTATCCGTTTCCGATGACGGACATGTCACCGTTTACACAGGGACATCACCACACGGCCAAGGTCATGAGACTTCATGGGCGATGTTGGCCGCGAGCGAGCTGGGTGTCGAGATGTCGGAGGTGTCGGTCGTCCACGGAGACACAGACCTCGTTCCGGAGGGAGTTGGGACGTATGGATCGCGCTCGCTGCAGTTGGGCGGAAGCGCTGTCGTCAAGGTGAGCCGCGAACTGATCGATGAAGCCAAGAAGGTCGCAGCACGTCAATTCGAGGCCGACGAGTTCGACATCGCCTTCGATGTCGACCGAGGGGTCTTCCATGTCGCAGGCACGCCGTCGATGTCGATGACGTGGAGCGATATCGCCACTTCGTCTGAGACTCCGCTCACGGTCCACGGCAAGTACCAGGCGTCGAGCGCCACCTTTCCTTCGGGGGCACATCTCGCGATCGTGGAGGTCGACATCGAGACGGGAGATGTACGACTTCGTCGATTCGTTTCTGCCGACGATGCCGGTCGCATCATCAACCCCATGATTGCTCACGGTCAGCGTCATGGAGGTATTGCTCAGGGCATCGCTCAGGCCCTGTACGAGGAATTCTCCTACGATGAATTTGGGAATCCTCGGGGTGGCAACTTGGCCGAATATGCTTTCCCGAGCGCCGCCGAGATGCCAATGTTCGAACTACTGGATGTCGCCTCATCGACGGAGGCCAATTTGCTCGGGGTCAAGGGCATTGGGGAATCAGGCACGATCGGGTCGACGCCCGCAGTGCACAATGCGGTTCTCGATGCTCTTGCCCACTTGGGGGTCGAGCACATCGACATGCCCTTGAGTCCCTTCAAGGTCTGGTCGGCCATTGCTCGAGTTTGCTAACCGGTCGAAATCTCCCCAGACCATTTACGATGTCAACCAGAGAGAGGTCATTCCCATGGAAAAGCTGCACAACGAATTCACTGTCCGCCGTGACATCCGCACGGCATTCGAGGTTCTCACCGATCTCGAAGCGCTTGCACCATGTCTTCCCGGGGCAACTCTCGAGAGTCGAGAAGGTGACAATTTCATCGGCTCGGTCAAGGTGAAACTGGGTGCGATCGCAGCCAACTTCGGTGGCACGGTGCACATCGTCGAAAAGAACGAGACCGATCACACGGTGTCACTATTGGCCAAGGGGCGTGAGAAGAGCGGCCGCGGAATGGCCGAAGCAGCCATCGCTGCGCGTCTCGAAGAGGTGTCAGCCGACGAGACTCGCGTCATTGTCGACACCGAGTTGAAGATCATGGGCAAGATCGCACAGTTCGGCCGCGGCATCATCAACGATGTGAGCAAGCAGTTGATCGATCAGTTCGCAGCCAATGTGGATCGCTTGATGTCGTCACCGACGACACCTGGCCACGAGGCGGCAGCGGCCCCGAAGGAAGAAAACGTCCTCGAGCTCGGATCTGTGCTGTCCGGCGTGCTGCTGAAGCGTCTCGTGCCTGTCGCCATCGCCGTTGCTGCGGTGATCGTGATTGCCGTCCTCGTCTTCTGACGCTCGCGGAAACCACTGTTCAGGAGCGATCAAGCAGCGCGATCGCCCGCTGGAGATCTTCGGGCGTGTCGATCGCCGGCCCGGGGCTGTCGACGTCGACCATCTGAATCGTGTAGCCGAGTTCGACCAGGCGGAGAATCTCGATGTCCTCGACTTCTTCGAGCGGCATTTTGCTCGCCTGAGCAGCAAACGCCTCGAGGACCGATGGACGAAAGGCGTACAAGCCGATCTGTCGGTGTGCGGTGCGAAACGCGAGAGTTTTGTCGGTGGGGATCGCTGCGCGACTCATGTAGAGGAGTCTCTTGCGAGCATCACAGACGACCTTGGGAACCGTCGACGATCGGAAGTCGCTCTCGAGCGTAATGCGGCTCATCGCGTTGACGGCTGCGATATCGGGTTCGGCGCCATTCGCAGCATCCATCACGGCTGAGATCGCTCGCGGATCGACGAATGGTTCGTCTCCTTGAACATTGAAGTACCAGTCAGCGGGGAATTCCTGAGCAACTTCTGCGACACGGTCCGTTCCTGTGAGGCATGCCGATGACGTCATCGCAACTCGGGCACCGACAGCGTTCATGACGTCGGCGATGCGGTCGTCATCCGTGGCAACAATGATGCGGTCGTCGTCGATCGATAGACGGCACCGCTCCCACACGTGAACAAGGACAGGTTTGCCGCCGAGGTCGGCGAGTGGTTTGCCGGGAAAGCGAGATGATTGCCAGCGTGCAGGAATGACTATGCAGTGGTTCACGACTCTGCCGGAGCGTAGAGAGACGAAGCTCGAACCGGATAGGAGGTCGGAGTGAGGGCGCTGATCGGAGGGGCCCCATCGACCCGAACGAATGATTCAAAGACGTCGACCATCTCGCTGTGGCGCGGATCGGACACAGGGAAGCCGTCGAGGCCGACCAGAGCGATCGAGCGAGCTCCACCGCAAGCGGCGACTGCCAACGCATATGCAGTCACGATTCCATGGGGAATGGAGCACTGTGAAGCGTCGATCGAGAATGTTCCTGGCGTGACGTCGAACCCGTAGGCGTGGACGGGATGATGGGGACGCGAATCGCGGATCAGCGATGTGATCGAATCCGGTGCGACGACTGGCGTCGAGTCACTGGGCAGATGAAGAAGATCGAGTTTCGCGCGCATCGGATTGCACACGACGTACGTGTCGATCAAGTGCGGGTCGACCATGGGCGTCAAATTCAGATTGATCACCGTCGGTCGAACCCGGGCGATGAACTTTTCGATGTCGTGGCGACGGTCGAGCACGGAATCGCCCGGGCCGAGAATCAGAACGTCCTGTCCATGGCACCAACCCGTTGCATCCCAACTTCCCGAAGCTGCTGACTGAGGGGCGGTTGCAGCCGTCGCTCGGTCCATGCTGTAGCTCGCTCCGCCCGATCTGCCGAGTTCTTCGATCGCCGCAACGATGTCAGCCGCGTCGAAGCGCGAGTCTCCGAGCATGTTCTGCACGTACGTCGGATGCACTCCGTGGCAGGCGGAGAGAACATAGAAGAGGTTCGTTCCCCAGCCGTATTCCTCGTGGAGATGCGCAAAGTCATCAGCGACGAGACCGAGCAGAGGCTGAACGTCGAGATCGAGCATCTTGCGTCTGCTCAGTTCAACGGCGAGATATTCCGTTCGGGCGTTCCCCGGGCCACGGCCCATTCCACGTATGGTCGAGTCGACCCAGGTCACTCCTGCATCGATGGCGGCAAGTGAGTTCGCCATCGCGAGTGAGAGGTTGTCATGGAGATGACAGCCGATCGGACCCGAAAACGTGCTGCTGATGCCATCGACGATCGGGGCGATGTCCGACGGATAGAGGCCTCCGAATGAGTCAGCGAAGTACGCAACGGCGACGTCTGTCATAGCGCACCATGTGCCGAACTCAGCCAGCTCGCGAGCAGAGCGTGCGTGAACCTGCATGAGGTTCACGCCGACGGTGTACCCGAGTTCGATGAGCCGATCAGTTGCCGGCCGGAGGTTCGCCAGTTCGTTCCAGGTCGTGGCAATCCGCACGAGGTTCACCTGTGAGTCCGAAGCCGGAGCGAAGAGTCTGTCGACTGCAGCGGATGGTCCACTCGAAAAGGTGACGAGATCTTTGGCATTGAGCATCACGCCAAGAGTGATGCTCTCGGGAATGGTCAGATCTTGGATGAATGCATCGGTCGTGTGCGCCGTTGGTCCTGCGTATCCGGACGGCTCGAGAAATCGGAAGCCGAGTTCGACGACCGGCACCCGGGACTGAGCCATCGCATGGAGGTAGGTGTCGATCAGGGGAGTAGGGAAGTCCCAATCGTTGTAATAGCCGCCGTCACGGAGAGTGCAGTCGAGGAGTGTGAGCCGTGCGTTGTTCGATGTCCCGCTCATTCGAAACAGGATAACGAAACAAAGGAACTAATGATTTGCCTTAAGCATGTGTATCGGCAGGACTTCGTTGTGGAAACGCGTTCTTGGTCCGAAAACCGTGCTCGCTAGTACTCAGTTCCTGGTACCGCTTTCGTCTGTTCAAGTGGACGCGCCGCAATTCGATTGTTGGTCGGGTCCGTGGTGGAGTTCACCAGTTGTTCCCCTTTCCCCAGCGTTGCTGGATCGAGTGGGCGAATGATCGACCGTCGAGATCGAGAAGTTCAGCGAGGCGACCGCGTGCCTGGATCACCTCGTTGCGATACCACTTCTGAAGCGCGGCGTGAGTGAAATACACATCATGGAGGAGGTAGGACCGAGTGTGATCGCGCGAGGTATCGAGGGTGATTTGCGGGTCGTAATGGGCGGATTGATAAGCCACATCACCCAGGTAAAAATCCGCAAAGTACAGCGTGGGGAGGATTCCTCGGTGATGACAATACGGCACGATTCGAAGAGGGACATAGGAGAAAGGGGAGGTCGGTGGTTGGAACGGCATTAGTTGGAAGTCGATTGGGGTCGTCAGCCACTGGGGAATCGTCAGTCGACTCAATTTTTGGTCGACAACGAGGCGTTGGGGGACGGTTTCCACTGGCTCAGGTGCTTGGAGCAGCTTGCGATATCGCGGTGAGCTGAGAAACGAAACATCGAATCGTGAACCGATGAGTGCAGTCTCGTCGACGGCAGGGCCAATGATTCCGGCGCGGGCAACGAAGGTGTGGCTGTCAATTTCGCTGCCGAATGCGCCAGCCGTCGAACCAGGCAGCACGACCGCCATTGTACGAGTGAGGGAGTTCCGCTTTGGGATTGCGAGAGATTCGAGCGCTTGGGACACTTCTGGGATGTGCAGCCAAATGTCGTAGGCATCGACAAAACGTCTCTCGACGAATGCCCGCGTGTATCCCACGCAAGCACTTGGTCGAGAGGTCAGCTGGTCCAACGAGTTGTACAACTCGGAATTTCGTGAGCGCTTTGTTGCAGCGAGCGCTGAGATGACGTCTCGACTAGGAAGCCGTGCTTCGAACGTCTCGATAAGTGCACGGCGTCGCCATTCCGGCTTCCAATGAGCCAACATTTCACGGAGGAGAAAAGTTTGGGCTCGTCTGCTCGATCGGGTCAATGTTGCTCCGAGCTGGAAGGTTGTAGGGCAGGGATGTCGTTCGATGAAATCCGAGATCGCTCTCTTGATGGTTTGACGAAGGCGAGTCATTTCGACCTCCATCGAATTTGGAGGGCCTCAGCAAATGATTGACCGTCGAGGTCGAGAATTTCTGCGAGTCGACCTCGGGCGAGGATTGCGCCATTGCTGTGCCAGTGTCGAAGAGCGGCGTGTGTGAAGAACACATCGTGCCTGAGGTAGGAGACAACATGGTCGTCACCAGTCTCGAGGATGCGCATCGAGTCGTAGTCTGGCGATTGATAGGGCGTCGACCCCAGATAGAAATCTGCACAATAGAGAGTTGGGCGAATACCTCTCTGCAGACACCAGGTCACGATCTTCAACGGCATATAGGAACGCAAACTTGTGGGGGTCTCGTACCTTTCGAGTTCGAAACCGACCTCGGTTGACAGCCACGATGGAGTCGAGCGATGGCGGAATCCAGCAGAAGTGACAATCCGATCAGCGTCGATCACCAACGGATTCGTGGATCTTCTGATTTCTTGGAATCGGTTCCAGTTCAAAAAGGCGACATCGAAACGAGTACCTACTGAAAGTGCTTCACTCGTTGTAGGGGTTCTCAATCCCGTTCGACCGACGAAATCGTGGCTGTCGATTTGTTGACCGTTGTCCGAGTCTGCGGGACCAGGAAGAACGACTGCAATGGAGGAACTCTGAGGAGTTTCGGCTGGCATGGGAAGCGCGTTCATGTACGTCTCTACCTCGGGGAACTCCTTCCATATGTCGAAGGCCTCGATGAACCGCCTGTCAAGAATTGCCTCTGCATAATCGAGGCAGGGCAACCTGGGAAGATCAGCGCTGGAGAGGACGGAGAGTAATTCTTGAGATACCTTTCGTCCGCCGGCAGTAAGCGCCGACAGGAAGTCATGCGCTGTCAGATCGGTGCCGAATTCGCGGACGAGATCGAGACTTCGCCAATCGGGCTGAGCGTGCTTGATCGTGGCACTGATGAGCATCGAGCGCACTCGTGGGCTGTTCCCCGCAACATACGCGATCGAGCGAATGAGTCGATCATTTGGATAACGACCGACCAAGCGATTGAGAAACTCCAGCGGGCTTGTGTTTGGATGTGCCATCTTTCTGAAATGGTAATTCAATTTGATAGTTTGAGGGACTAGTAAATGAGGCCGCGGTACTCGATACCCGTTCTCGGCGCTGCCTCCGCAATGTGTGCGCACCGAATCGCATCGGTTCGGAGGGGTTGCGATCAAAGCATTGCTCACAGGTGCACCGGACCTTGTTGGTAGCACTTTGTGCCAAAGGCTTTTTCCGATGGGTGGAATGTTCGCGGAGTCGACCGCTAGCCCCGATACCCGACTTCGCTCAAATCTCGGAATGTGATCGGGCTTGTTTCCTCGGTGTCTATTGAGATAGTTGAGAGATCTGTAGGTCTGCGATCTCGAACCATTAATCGAAGGTGTTGGCACGACCTTCCATCTTGCTGGTCAACCTGGCGTACGTCTCACTTGATCCGATGAGTTTGCGACCTGCCTTCAATTGAGTGAAACCACGGTGAACGTTCTCATCGACGTCGTGGGGACAGACGTTGGCGCTCAACTCGATGTTCGCAATGAGAACGCGCAGCCGGGTGATGGGAGTCGAACGGGAGCGGATACGTCACGCGCTCATCCCCTCTCGGGATGGTGCCCCTCAGTTTTTGTCGAAGAAGGCGTGACGCGCCAAGTCGAATGGCGCACGTACCATCGTCGGTGTT
>JBDLRO010000070.1:0-4406 GCA_039800025.1 Actinomycetota bacterium
GGCAGCCATGTGCACTGGGATCGAAAGATCGACGCCTTGCTGGCTCAATCCGTGATGAGCATCCAGGCCGTCAAGGGAGTCGAAATCGGCGATGGATTCGAGGTTGCTGGTCGCAGAGGAAGCGAGGCGCACGATGCCATCCACTGGGACGATGCCAAGAGCTCTTTCGTTCGAGAGGGCTCATTGGCTGGAGGAACCGAAGGCGGTATCACGACGGGCGAGATTCTCGTGGTTCGTGCGGCGATGAAGCCGTTGGCGACGCTCAATCGTCCGACACTCCCGACTGTCGATGTGATCACCAAGGAGTCGGGTGTGTCGTTCAAGGAGCGAACGGATGTGACCGCCGTTCCGGCAATGGGGATCGTGGCCGAGACGATGGTGGCGCTCGTTCTCGCCGCCGAGGCGCAGCGCAAGTTCGGCGGAGACTCCGTGAAGGAGTTCGTCCGCAATGCGCGTGCGGCAACGTCGCACCTGTGAGGTGTGAAGCGATGGGGGTCGAGCGCAGCACCACTGATCGGCCGTCCGAAGTCGTCGTCATCGTCGGTCTTCCCGGGGTGGGAAAGAGCACGATCGGTCGTCGGGCAGCGAAGCGACTCGGCTGGGACTTCATCGATCTGGACAGCGCCATCGAAGAGCGAGCCGGGCTGCCGATTCGCGAGATCTTTGCGACGTCCGGTGAGTCGGCGTTCCGAGATCTCGAAGTAGACGCTCTTCGTCGGTCTCTCGAATCGGAGAAGCCTTGCGTCATTTCTACCGGTGGCGGAGTCGTCCTCAGCGCGACGAACCGGTCACGGCTGAATCGTGCTGCAGCCGTTGTCTGGATGACGGCATCGATCGATGATCTCGTGGATCGCCTGACGCCGCGCGGTGCATCAGGGCGAAGTCATCGTCCATTGCTCGATGGGGATCTCGTGGCAAATCTCGAGCGACTCGCCGATCAGAGAGATCAACTCTATGCAGAGGTGGCGACGATCGAACTGGCGACGAACGGCCGAGCCTTCGACGAAGTCGTCGACGAATTGGTGGATCGAATTGGCGAGGTCGTTCGTGCTCGCTCGGCGAAGCACATCGCAGCGACCTGTGAAGGGGAGTGACGACATGGGGGAATTGAATCGCGTCCGAGTGGATCTTGGAGATCGCGGGTACGACGTGCTCGTCGGCTCAGGAGCGATCGAGAGCCTTCCTGGTCTGGTGCCTGCTGGCGTCAAGCGAATCGTTGTCGTATCCCAGCGAGGCATCCCCATGGCGGATGCGGTCATCGAGGTTGCGCGTCAGTCGGGTGCAGTCGTTCACAGATTCGACATCGGGGAAGGCGAGCTGGCCAAGTCACTTGCCACGATCGAGGAACTCTGTGAGTTCTTCGCATCAGTCGGATTGACGCGGCAGGATCTCGTCGTCGGTGTCGGCGGAGGACTCGTCACTGACGTCGCTGGTTTCGCGGCGTCGGTCTGGCATCGGGGAACCCGAGTGCTTCACGTCTCGACGACACTGCTCGGAATGGTGGATGCAGCAATCGGTGGAAAGACTGGAGTCAACCTCTCGCAGGGAAAGAATCTCGTTGGGGCCTTCTGGCAGCCGAGCGGAGTGGTGTGCGATCTCGATGCCCTCGACACTCTCCCTGACCGGGAGACTCGTTGCGGCCTCGGAGAGATTTCGAAATATCACTTCCTGACCGGCGAGGATCTGCTGGCTCTCGATCTTGCGGCTCGAATCGCTCGATGTGTGCAGATCAAGGGGGACATCGTTGCGGCGGACGAGCGAGAGGGCGGGGTACGAGCTCTCCTGAACTACGGGCACACTCTCGCCCATGCCATCGAGACGGTTGGAGGGCACACGTTGGCGCACGGTGAGGCAGTTGCCGTCGGTATCGGTTTCGCTGCGCAACTGGCGCACGATCTCGGTCGGATCGATCTTCGGCGAGTCGAAGAGCATCGCCGGGTGGTCGCTGGCACTTACGGATTGGAGATGCGACCTCCTCGTGGGCTCGATCTCGATTCCCTGATGGAGACGATGGCGCGGGACAAGAAGGCTGTCGACGGATTGACGTTCATTCTTGATTCGGCGCACGGTTTGGAAATCGTTCACGACATCGACTCGACGGTCGTTCGTCGGACGCTTGCCGAATACTTGGCCCGGTGAGGTGCAGGCTGGCAACGAGATAGGGTCGCCGACGTGAACTCGATCATGCTGATTCATGGCCCGAACCTCAACCTCTTGGGTGAACGTGAACCGGAGGTTTATGGTCGAGCGACACTCGAGGATTATGTGGATCGAGTGCGCTTTCACGCGAATCAGGTCGGACTCAGCGTTGAGGCGTTCCAGAGCAATTCCGAGGGTGACATCGTGGATGCCATCCACCGTGCCCGTCTCGAACACCGAGCGATCATCATCAACGCTGGTGCGCTCACTCACTATGCCTGGAGTCTGCATGACGCACTCTCCGCGTTTTCCGGTCCGGTGATCGAAGTGCACATCTCTCAGCCCAATGCGCGGGAGCCTTGGCGACACACGAGTGTGGTCGCCCCGGCGGCGTCGGGAAGCATTGCCGGATTCGGAATTCTGGGGTACGAACTCGCCGTCTCAGCGGTCGCATCGTTGTTGGGGAAGGTGTGAGCGACAGTGTCGACACCACCACGCGCGTGAGCGGTCCCGAGCGCCTCGGGCGAATTCGGGCTCTTACGGATCGAGCCGAAGGAACGAGTCATGTTCTCGTCACCGCTGCCGAGGATCTCCGTTGGGCATGCGGCTTCACCGGTTCGAACGGTTGGTTGCTCGTTGGCAGGGAGACTGCGCACTTTTTGACGGACAGCAGGTACACGGATCAGGCTCTCATCGAGGCCGAGGGGATGGGGCTTGCACTCGACGTCGCGGTACTCGGAGTCGGCGAGACCTTTGGCACTCTCGTCGAGCGCATACTCGCCCTTTCCGGTTCAGCTGCGCATCTCCTCTACCAACCTCGATCGCTGACCGTTGCCCAATTCCATGATCTGCAGAAGTCGGTGGACGTCCCACTCGTCGCAGTCGGCCCCGAGTTCGATCTCCTGCGTCGACGCAAGGATCCGTGGGAGATCGAGACCATCTCGCGCGCTTCGGACATTGCAGACCGAGCGCTCTCCCATGTGATGCCGCTGCTGTCGACACGTCCGAGTGAGCGCGACATCCGTGACGAATTGGAGTATTCGATGCGGCGACTCGGCGCGGACGGACCCTCCTACGACACCATCGTCGCGACCGGTCCTGTCAATTCGGCGAAACCCCATCACCGGCCCACGTCGACGCTGATCGAGGAGGGTCATTCGGTCGTGATCGATGTCGGCGCTCTTGTGGATGGCTATCACTCCGACATGACCCGAACTTTTCTCATCGGGGATGTCGACCCGGAGTTGCTCCGGATGTACGACGTCGTTCGGGAGGCGCAGGCTGCGGCGGTTGCTGCGGTGAGAGCGGGTGTGGCATGCCAGGACATCGACTCCGTATGTCGGACGATCATCGAAGAACATGGATTGGCCGAGTCGATCATCCATGGAACAGGTCATGGAGTCGGCTTGGCCATCCACGAGGACCCGTACATCGGGCGTCTCTCCAGGGCGATACTCGAGGTCGGGGATGTCGTCACAGTCGAGCCGGGGCTCTATCGTATGGGTGTCGGTGGAGTGCGAATCGAAGACTTGCTCGTCGTCACACAGGACGCACACCACAATCTCTCATCACTTCCCAAGGACTCGCCATGCCTGCAATCACCACCAATGACCTGAAGAACGGAATCACCCTCGAATTGGACAACGGCCTGTTCCAGGTCGTCGAGTTCCAGCACGTGAAGCCCGGAAAGGGCGGTGCCTTCGTGCGTACCAAACTGCGCAACGTACGTACCGGAAACGTCTTCGAGAAGACCTTCAACGCCGGCATCCGCGTCGAGCAGGCAGTCCTCGAAAAGAAGGACATGCAGTTCCTGTATCGCGACGGTGACGACTACGTGTTCATGGACACTGCTTCGTACGATCAGATGACCGTGGCTCCGGTCGCCCTCGGCGATGCCGCCGATTACCTGGTCGAGTCGATGGTGGCGATCATTGCGTTGCACAACGGCGAAATCGTTTCGGTGGAAATTCCGGCGTCGGTGGAGCTCACCGTTGCCAATACCGAGCCGGGAGTGCAGGGAGATCGCGTCTCGGGAGCACGAAAGCCAGCTGAGTTGGAGACCGGAAAGACGATCCAGGTGCCCTTGTTCATCAACGTTGGCGATCGAGTCAAGGTGGACACCCGCTCAGGCGACTACATCACACGCGTCTGACGAGCCTTTCGATGTCCAGACGGCGGGGGTCCGATCCCCAATTCGACCCTCGTTCACAATCTCGTGAGCGGGCATTGTCGCTCATGTACGAGGCGGAGGCGAAGGGCATTTCGGC
>JBDLRO010000071.1:0-7655 GCA_039800025.1 Actinomycetota bacterium
GATGTACTTACGAATCAAGTGGGACTCATCGGCTCGGCGATGGGTGATCGACGAAGTGCAGCCAGTCGCAATTTCTCGACAGTTGCACCCCGACTCTCCGGAAGCACTACTTCACCCGTCACTGCGACCGCCGACTGCACCGAGCGAATTCTCTCCAGCCGAGCACGTGTTCGGTTGGGTGCATGCTGACGGCAAAGATGCCAAGTCGTCAGGGTATGCCGGTTCGGTGCGGTTCGGCCCGGTTGTTTGCACTTCCGACAACGCGATCGAAAAGTTCGATCAGCCCAACACTTTGCCCATTCTCGATCGACCCAAACCGGAACAGTCGCGCTTTTACCTCGGTGTGTCGAAGAATGGGACGGTCGTGCCCTTCGACAAGAAGATGTCGAAGCAAGAGATTCGCTATGCCGCCGGTAGCGGCCGCGCTCTTCGGGGTCGGAAGGTGTATCCCACCCAGAACCGGCAGCCGAAGCGCACGAACAACCAACGAGGGAAGCAAAATCAGTCGTATCACGACCAGGTGCGGGCAGGCACCGAGTTTCGCTTCGAGGTGAACGTGCGCAACCTCTCGTCAAGTGAACTCGGCGCACTGCTGACCGTTCTGGACCTCGATAACGCGGTGAACGACGGGACCCATCGCCACCTCGGTTTCGGTGGGGCGAAGCCACTCGGATATGGCTCTGTCTCCACCGTGGTCGATTGGCCAAGGTCGAATCTTCGTAGCGGTACAGAAGACACACTTGCTTTCTGTGAACTGCGGGCTCCGCAGCCCGACAACGAAAGCGCCCGAGCCACGGTCGCCGATTTCGTCAGTCTGGTGAGCGGCCGCCCCTTCTTCGAAGCCTTCAAGATCGCGACCAAGGGTTACGGTTCTGACGTCCCAGTGCACTATCCGCGCGTCGAACCCTCGACTGGCGATGCCAACAAGGACACTCTCGAGTGGTTCATGGTCAATGAGTCCGATCGCGAACTTCGCCATCCTCTCCCTCCTCTGTCTGCCAACAGAGATGGCAAGATGACCACTCATGCCCCCCGAAGTCGTGGGGGCGGACCCCGGCGACGTTGAGTCAGTCGTCGACGATCTGCACGGCTCCAAACCCGAAAGTCGTGAGCGATCCGATTCCGGAATACTCCGCGAATTCGAACAACGTGGAGAAAAGTCCTTGAACTCCGACATCGTCGGATCGAGTGGCAAAGGAAACCTCTCCGACGTAGCCGGTTTTCCACTGCTTGGCGAACTCGGACTGAGTGCGTATGTTGAGCGAGTTGATGGAGGCTCCGTGGGCCACCTTTTTCACCCACTCATCTGAGATTCGCAAGCGGGCATCACCCACATGTTGATTCCATCGACGGGCGAGTTGGGTGATCGTGAGGTACGGGTCGGGTAGAGGGATCGTCATCCCATGACGGCGAAAGAAGACTGGGCTGAGGGTTTCGATACGAACGACGGAGCGAGGAATGGCATCGGCCAACTGTTGCCAGTTCACCCCGGAAACCTCGAGAACCGAGTCGATCAGCGGAGCGTGACGTCCAAGGTTGACCTCGTCCGACGGCAGCGCGACCAATCGCCGACGAACCCCTTCGACGATCGCCAGGTCGTCACTGAGAATCTGTAGCGAGAATTCGACCGATGACGTCTCGCGAGACACCCACGGTGGGGAGATCGTGAACACTTTGTCCTGGTCGTCATGATCGGGGGAGTCGGCGTCCTCCATGAGGAGGCAGGCCAGTCGGTGGGCGGGCCCCAGCGACTCGCGAACCTCCGCACCCCGGGGCAAGCGAGCATTCAGGGTCACTCGAAACGGCACGACGACCTCCGACGGACGAGGACGCCGCGGCTATCCGACACAGACGTCGTGATGCGTCCGATACCCCTCACGACCGCCCTCCCTTTGGTTCCCCGTCAGCCGCTCGAAGGGGCTTCGGGCACCCTTCGAGCGGACCAAATGTTACCGCGAGCGCTCCTGCGGGGAGACCGGTCGACGATTCTCCAACTCGCGACGAAGGAAGTTGCTCGGCTGTCGGTGGTCGACACATCGTGGGCGATCACTACTCATCTCGGCATCCTGTCGGCGGCCCGGGCTGACGCAACGACGATTCGCACATTCGGTGAGATCGATTCGTGGGCGGGACGAGTGGTCCACGAAGTCGATCGACTCGAGGTGAAGCAGGCTGAAAAAGACCTCCCATTCGCAGCAGAGATCGCGAAGGCTCGGGAGGCCGTGAGAGTCAGGGCTCGCCATTGTCAATATCTTGTAGCCGACATGGCCAAAGGCGCATGGACGGAGCCAGGAGCTCTCGTCAGGTTGGTCTGTCAATTGGGAGAGTTCCATCTCGCCGGCGAGATCGCTCATCTCACGGGCACCCACGGGGATCATCTCGCTGGACGAAATGTCCGCACATCGATGATTCGTGGCCTCGACACGCTCGAGGCCGTTCGCCTGAGCGCCGACATCGTCGCCAAGAGGCCGAATCACTACTCCTTCAACACCCGTACGGGGTGCTTGATGGATCTCTTCGTGGCCACCGGGGATTCCGAGGTTCTCACCGAGGCGCGGGCATGTCTGCGCGAATCATTGCGGCTGACGCCGATCGATGGGCGACCCTCGTCGTACACATTTGCCGCATTGTCTCGATATGTACGTGTGGTGGACGACGATCGTGGTTGGGAGATTCACCACCTGGCTGATTGCGCATCCGATCTCGGAGTCGGGCGCCCTGTTCGATGCTTGCCCGCGTGTCAGATCGATAATGAATCGAAATGTCAGTGCCCGAAGACGATCGATTCTTTGTGGCGGCGCGTCGGTTCCGTTCTGCGCCAAGCAGGTCTGACCGCTTTGTCCCAGTCGGTGGTGGCTCGCGAGCCTGATCTCGTGAAGGCTGCGCTACAGAACCCGCTACGAACCGATGAGAATCGGCCGCAGATCTACAGGGATCGGGTCGAGCCCCGGGTTGTCGATCTCGCGCTCGATCCGTTCTGAGATTTTCCGATGCGGGTGATCAGCGGGTGTCGGCCCACCATGTGAGATCGTCGACGTCGAATTCGATCACTGGCTGTCGAGTTCCGTCACCCCGGACATCGGGGACTTGAATCGTGCGAACCGAATTCGATGGCAGTTCGGCATGTCGTGCGTACGAGGCGGCGGCGAGAAGAACTCCGAAACTCATTGCGGGCGTTCCACCAGCATTAATCACCGCAACCCGTCCGTCGCTTTCGAACCAGGTGGGGACGAACGGCGAGATTGCGAAGTGGACGGCTTCGATCACGTGTGGCAGTGATGTGAGAGTGACGAACGAGGTCGTGGCTATCGGCCGGACATCGTCGGCCAGTGGCATCTCGTCTCCGACATGCCCGCGTGCACGAAGGTGCCAGCGGAGAAGCTCGCCGACGAATCGGGTGTCCCGTGGGTGGGGGATCGTCTGGTCGGTGACGACGAGGACGAGTTCGTCGATGTCGACCGGCAGGCTCGCCTCCACGAGGACCCGATCGAGGATCGGCGCGGAGAGGTGTTCCTGAGACCAGGCAAGGGCCCGAGTGCGTGGCTCGGTGACGAGTTGCTCGACGAGTTCGCGGCTCTGATCTCGAACGTTCGACTGGTCGAGTGACTCGCCGTCGACAGCGATGTCACGGGTTCCGACGGCGATGACCAGGGTGGTTCGACGGTCGGAGAATTCCACCACGTATTCGCCCGTTGTCGAACGCGGCGTGATCTCGTCGTCGATGATTCGGCACGACTCCTTCGGTGCCGACGACAGATCACCTGTCTCGGTGTCGACGAGAACGAGCCCGTCCGTTCGCCAACCGACGACCTCGTGTCGTCCGGCGCGGTGATCGACGGAGACGATGACGCCTGGGCGGATGCGTCGGCCATCGACATCGACGACACCAGGGGGGAAGTAGAGCGGGGACTGGGTCATGTCAGTCGTGGCTTTCGGGCTCAGCAATGTTGTCGAGGGGAATCATCGACTGGTCGTCGACGGGCTCGTGACGTGAGGCTGCCCAGGCCCTTTCGAGGCTGGCAAAAACTGGGTGAAGGGGAGACTCGAGAAGGTCACCCTCGGACGACAGACTGCAGGCGCGTCTGAGTGTCGCGACGAAGGCGGTCAGCATCGTGAACATGGTGTCATCAGCCTCGTTGTCACCGACACCATCGAGGATCTCGAGCCAATTGCGCCATGCCGGCGACAGGCTCTCAAGGTTCACGTACGAGCGGCGTGCGCGCCGCTTCGTGATCGACTCCCCCCGGTAACCCCACTGGGTGGCGTCGGAGTACACGGCCCGCAGGAAGCCGAGGAGATCGTTGGAGCTCATCGCTGGCGGGGCGTCGGACCCGCGCCAAGCCTCTCGAATCTTCCGCCATTCTTCGGTGAAGCGCCTCACGAGGGCTGTGGGGTTGCCGTCACTGTCGATCACGTAGGTCTTCTGGTCGATGCGAACGACGAGGCCTCGCTCCTTGTTCCAGGCCCGGAGGCAGTCCGTCTCGACTCCCGTGTAATTGGTGACGCGCCGAACGGCGGAGAACCACTCGTTGGTCGTCGTCGGATTCGAACCGAGCGCCGATTTGGTTCGAGGCGGGCCGGCGTCGGTCCGCGGGGCTCGGCCAGGGAAGTGATGAGAAGAATCCCGGTCGCCCGGTGGCAGCCCGAACGTTCGATCGATGAGCACGCCGTAGGACGACAGCCATGCTCGGTCGCACGTCTCACACTCACATTCGTTCGAGCGACCCAGGTGCCCGATTCGGGAACAGATCCAACGGGACCGGCGGCGAATGGAAGCTTCCACCGGACGATGCAGGTGTTCGAGCGCGGCCTGAGAGTAGGCGTCGCCGGATTCGATCCACTTCATCAGCTGTGAGAAGTCGGCGTTCGCCACCGTTTCGGCGGCACGACGTTCCTCCCGGCGACGATCGAGAGCCATCCGACGTCGATCAATGGGTGAATCCTGCTGAGTCATTCGTTGTTCTCCGGTTGAAATCCTATTCACCGATGTCTTGTCGGATTCCTGGAAAGGCGACAGCAGGTCGGGCGGCCTCTAAGTCTGGACAGTCTTCGCCGACCGGGACAAAAGTTCATGAATCATCTATGGGTCTGCCGGTTTCCATGCCCTCTATTACGGGCGAAATCCCTAAGTCGGCCCGTCGCAATTCGGTCATACATGTTTAGTTCCCATGCCCTCTCGTACGGGCTACGGGTCTGACGACTATGTCAAGGGCAAGATGATTGATTCCGTGTTTCCATGCCCTCTCTAACGGGCTATGTATCTGACCGCTGGAGACAAGGCCGTCTTGTTCAGCCGCATGTTTCTATGCCATCTCGTACGGGCTATGTGTCCGACCAGACACACGCTATCTACCATCGAATCAATGGGTTTCTATGCCCTCTCGTACGGGCTATGTATCTGACCCTTCGCTATGTCGGAGGAGGACTTCATGGCGGTTTCTATGCCCTCGTGTGCGGGCTATGTGTCTGACCCTCGCTCAAGACAGCGTCTCAGATGATGTTGGAGTTTCTATACCCTCTCGTACGGGCGACTTGTCTGACTCGACAAGGCGATGAGTGCGCCCGGTGGTATCACGTTTCCATGCCTTCTCGTGCGGGCTATGTGTCTCACGGTGGTTCGTGGGCCGACTTTCTCACGGCAGTGCGTCTATGCCCTCTCGTACGGGCGATGTGTCTGACTATTGCGGGCCATTTGAGTCTGGCAAGCAGGGGTTTCTATGCCCTCTCCTACGGGCTAAGAGTCTGACTTGGAGACGAACACCGACTACTACACCAAGTGGTTTCTATGCCCTCTCTTACGGGCTATGGGTCTGACCTTGAACATGAGCGTCAGCAGGTCGGTGGCTACTGCTTTTATGCCCTCTCTTACGGGCTATGGGTCTGACAACGCTACCGACCAGTATCAAGTCAAGGTTATTGGGTTTTTATGCCCTCTCTTACGGGCTATGGGTCTGACTCGAGCAACGACAAGATGACTCGGTACATGGGTCGTTTCTATGCCCTCTCTTACGGGCTATGGGTCTGAATGGACCGGATCGAACAGTACGGCTGCATGCGGGTTTCTATGCCCTCTCTTACGGGCTACGGGTCTGACGTCGTGGTTGGCACGACGCTCGACGACAGCGTGTTTCTATGCCCTCTCTTACGGGCTATGGGTCTGACACGGAACAATCGGCGGTTGGGACGGCTCCCGTGTTTCTATGCCCTCTCTTACGGGCTATGGGTCTGACTCAGCACCTGGCCGGAAGAGATTCCGTTTGATGGTTTCTATGCCCTCTCTTACGGGCTATGGGTCTGACACACCATGCAGGGGGACATCGCGGCCGAAGCAGGTGTTTCTATGCCCTCTCTTACGGGCTATGGGTCTGACCGGCCAACGACGCCAGGAAACTCACTAAGCGCAGTTTCTATGCCCTCTCTTACGGGCTATGGGTCTGACTGGTGGGTACGACCGTCAGCATCCGAAGAGGATGTTTCTATGCCCTCTCTTACGGGCTATGGGTCTGACCCTAGCCCAAATTCAGGCCCTGTGACCAGGGCTTCTGCGACGAAAATCGCGGTCGATTCGTGTTGGTGGTTGAACCCGCTAAAAACGGCGTGCCCGAGCCCCGATTTCCAGCCCCTTTCCCCAGGTCAGAGCCGAATCGCGGTCGATTCCCCTGGTCGCCGGTTCTGGGAAGCTCTTCTTGCCGTCCTGTCGAACTCCGTATCCGACACCTATTACACATGCAGGCTCAACCCCCTGGCGTTCGTTCGACCACCCTGAAGTCGATGGGCTCGGCGACCGAACTCGTCAACCTCACACCCCATCAAATCGACATCATGACACCTGCTGGCCGGATCGCCATTGCCCCATCCGCACAGCCGGCTCGCCTCGTCACCGAGTTCACGAATCCCATCGAGATCGACATCGACGGAGTGCGAATCGCTTTCTTCCGAGAAATACCTCTTCCAACTGTCGGGCTACCCGACGCTGACGCCTACCGACAATGCCTCTACATCGTCAGCCGTGCCGTGGCCGAGCGTTATCCGGAACGAACAGATCTCGTCTTCCCGAGTCGATTCGTCACCGATCCCGACACGGGTAGGGTCTTGGGCTGTTCGAGCCTGAGTCGCTTGTGGGAGTGGGGGCCGGAGTGAAGCAGATCTACCTGCACATCGTCGGTGAGGCCACCATCGGTGCAGGGAAGGGCGAAAGCCTCACGGAAGCGATCGACCGCTTCCGATCCGACCCCCTGTTCGTTCCTCCTTGGTCACGCGAAGCCTCCGCTCACGGGGAGTGGGCACTTCCACTCACCAAGATCGCGCAGCGAGAGGTTTCGACACTCGTACTGGTGGTCACCGCGCAGACACCACCACACGACAAGGACACATGGCCGATCGCCGATGAACTCGTCGACGGCTCGATCGACCAGATCTGGGCTGCTGAGGGCAAACAGACGCCCGACATTCGAACCCTTCGCGTAAGTGACTTCTCGGTCAGCGGGTTCATGACGGGCACAACCGATCTGATTCGATCACTTGCCCTCGCTGAGACTGATGAGATTCAGATCGAAATGGGGGCAGGCGCGACATCGGCATTCGTCGGGGTCGTGCTCGGTGTTCTGCAGGCCGGCGTCGTTCCACGCGTCGTTCAACTCAACACCGACCCGATC
>JBDLRO010000072.1:0-2913 GCA_039800025.1 Actinomycetota bacterium
CCCGAGACATTGCGCGGTAGCTCGTCCACGACGAGAACCTTGCTCGGGCACTTGTAACGCGCGATGTGATCGTGACAGTGATCGATGAGCGCATCCTCGTCGGCTTCCGCACCCGGGCGGAGAACCACGAATGCACGCACGGCTTCACCCGTATGAGGATGTGCGACCCCGACGACACCGGCTTCTGCGACTGCCGGATGGCGCAGCAGCACGTCTTCGACTTCCGCCGGATAGACGTTGAAACCGGAGACGATGATCAGGTCCTTCGCACGATCGACGAGATACAGATAGCCGTCGTCGTCGACCATTGCGATGTCACCGGTGTGCAGCCAGCCGTCTTCGTCGAGAACGCGTGCGGTTGCCTCGGCATCCTTCCAGTAGCCCTCGAACACATTGGCTCCCCGCACCCAGACCTCGCCGCTGTCACCGACAGGAACGTCTTCGGCATTCTCGTCGACGACGCGAACTTCGACTCCATCGAGAGCTCGACCGACCGAGCCGCGCTTCACTTCGATTCCCACTGAGCTCGTCACAACAGGAGCAGCCTCGGTGAGGCCGTATCCCTCGCGCAGCTGAACGCCGAACTTGCGCTGCATGCGCTCCGCCGCATCGTCGGGCATACGTGCCGCTCCGGTCAGGGCGATGCGAACAGTCGAGAAGATCGCCGGATCGACGTCTTCCATCAGCGACAGCGCAACCCACACTGGCGGTGCACCGGGCATGATCGTGATCTTTCGCTCGGCGATCGTTTCGACTGCTGTCACCGGATCGAACCGCTGGACGAGCACCACACACGCCCCGGCCATGAGCGACATGCCAAGGACGACATTGAGGCCGAAGATGTGGAACATCGGCAGGATGCCGAAGACGACGTCGTCGGATCGGATCTTGTCCGAGGTCGAGTTGTTCTGGCAGATGTTCTCCAGCAGGTTGCCGTGGGTCAGGATGGCGGCCCGCGGCGATCCTGCAGTTCCGCTCGTGAACATCAGAACTGCCGGAGTGTGTTCGGGAAGACTCGCCCATTTCGTCGGCGGACCCTGGAGGAGTTCGTCGAATCCGTGGATCGTGACCTCGTGCACGGATTTGTCGTGATTCAGAACCTCTCGACCCGGACCGGGATCGCGCACTGCGTCCGCGCTGTTCTCATCGGTGATGATGATCTGACGCAGTGAGACGAGTTTGCTGCGGTCGACTCCGGAGAACGACGACACGCCCGATGCCTCGACGAGAACCGCGATCGGGTCGACTGCTTCGAGTTCGCCTTCCAGTTCCGGGGTCGGACTGAGCGGATTCAACGGAACTGCGATCGCTCCCATACCGACCGTCGCCAAGTACGCGACCACGAACCAGCGGCCGTTCCCGCACAGCATCGCCACACGGTCTCCGGGCTTGATCTCCATCTGCATGAGGGATCCGCGGAACGCCTCGATCTGATGGCGCAGGTCGCCGTAGGACGTCGCTCTCCCCCTGCTGATGATGGCCGGCGCATCCGCATCGTGCGGATCGACGATCGAAGCCAGATTCATGTCGAGACCCCCGGTGTCACAGACGCAGCAACGACACGATTCCTGCAACGAAGATCGCCGCCAACAAGAGGGCCATCGTCAGGGTTGTCGCTGGTCGCACAGGGTCACCCTAGTCCAGACGACGATCGGCCCAGACCGTCGGGTTCACGGGCGGGTACACAGGCGGGTTCATCGGCGGGCCGTCGGCGGCGCCACTGACGTCGTGGTGCCCGACGAACCTTGTCGGTCGGAACTGTCGTCACCGGCACGAGAGAGGACGACTTGTTCGCTCTCGCCGATACCGAGGTCGGAACTCGCCGACCCTCTGTCGACAGCCAGACACAGCAGGCCGGCCGAATCGACGACGAGCCCGAGGACGCCCTGTCCGAGCTCCGCGAAACTGTCCACGATCGCAACATTGCGCACTGTGTTCCCGGTGACATGTCCACCGGCGCTCCCCCCAACCTTCCCCGCAAGTGTCACTCGCACCTGGTCGACTACGTCGCCCCACACCTGTTCGAGGTCGTCACGGCTGATGTTGAGCTGACAGTTTCCGAAGCGATCCACCCAGATCACCTCGCTGATGACAGTGCCGTTCTCTTCGCGATGGATCGGAATGACCCCGGGCATCAGCGTGTCCACATCGATCGGAGTGCCCACGGCGAACAGGTCTGCACCGTTGCACAGCGCAGCGGCAACAGGAGCCAACACGTCGCGTACAGCGAACGTCGAGCCAGGTGCGTCCTGGTGGAACTGTTCGTCGTCGAGCACCACTGCGCGACCTGCTCCTCCGGCGATCGCCACCGCGGGGGCGAGGACGCCGTTGTCCGGACCGAGAAAGACTCCCGCACCGTCGCCGACTTCGACGCCGATGAGTCGGCGATCACCACCAGCACCGGGATCGACTCCCACGATGATCACGCCAGCGTTCACATAGGCAACGGCGCGAGCGAGTGACAACGATGCTGCCCGCACATCGAACGGTGGCAGATCGTGCACGAGATCGATCACTGCGACTTCGGGTGCGAACTCGCGCAGGATGGCTTTGACGACGCCGACATGTTCGCTCGCGGAACCGAGATCGGACAGGAAGGTCACGGTGCTGTGACCCAGCCGTGCCGATCCACCGGTGACGTGAGATGTTGACTCGTGATCCACGTCGATCAGTGTGTCAGCGATCGATCGAGTTCACCTCTGCTCGACGAGGAGCGACGGGAACTTCACACGGATCTTCACAGGCAACTTCAGGCCGGACGTACAAGGGCCGGTGCCAACCCCCCGATGGCACCGGCCCTCAGTCGCTGCCTTGTGAGGCGCGTTCCCAGGCTGAAGATCAGCCAGAGGTCATGTGACCTGCGACTCACACTAGACACGGCGCGGGCCAAATGAAAAGTGTCACGCCAGAAAA
>JBDLRO010000073.1:0-9685 GCA_039800025.1 Actinomycetota bacterium
GCGCTCGTGGATCGATGATCAGGGGGCGAGTCGGGAAATGGACCAGGAGCCGTCAGAGTCGTTGCGCCGGTAGACGAGACGATCATGCAGACGACTCGGTCGTCCTTGCCAGAATTCGAACGATTCGGGGACGAGCAACCAGCCTCCCCAATGCGGTGGGCGGGGCACGTCGACTCCATCGAAACGGCGCTTCACTTCTGCGAGACGCAGGTCGAGGTCGTTGCGGCTCTCGATCACCTGACTCTGCGGTGACGCCCATGCCCCCAACTGGCTCTCACGCGGTCGCGATGCGAAGTAGTCATCGCTGTCGGCTGCACTCAACCTGCGCACCGTCCCTCGAATCCTCACCTGTCGATGGAGGGCGAGCCACGGAAAGACGGCACTCGCCATCGGGTGCGCCGCAAGCTGTCGGCCCTTCGCGCTCTCATAATTGCCGAAGAAGGTGACACCCGAGTCGTCGACGCCTCGAGCCAGAACGATGCGGGAATCGGGCATCCCTCGCTCATCGACCGTACTGATCGCCATGGCGTGCGGCTCCGGAAGATCCGCTTCTTCGGCATCGTCGTACCAGCGATGCCATTGCTCGACAGGCGAGGACGAGAGATCATGAATGTCGAGCCCATCGGTTTCGTACTGGACTCGCCGATGTCGAATGCTCACGTCGAACCGTTCAAGTCAGGACGTTCGTGGGCGGATGACATCGGCTCCGCGCATGTAGGGCCGCAGAGCCTCTGGAACGACCACGGTTCCGTCCGGCTGGTGGTTGTTCTCGATGATTGCCGCCCAGACCCTTGGCACCGCCAAGGCCGACCCGTTCAGCGTGTGGGCGATGTCCGTTCCCTTCTGCCCCGTCCGACGCAGCCGGATGTCCGCTCGACGGGCCTGATAGTCGCTGAACCACGACACCGAGGAGACTTCCAACCATGCATCACAACCTGGGGCGTACACCTCGATGTCGTAGCTGCGGTGATGACTCTGACCCATGTCGCCTGTGCAGATCTCGATGATGCGGTACGGCAAGCCGAGGAGCGCGATCACTCTCTCCGCGCGCGACACGAGCTCATTCAGGAGATCAGGAGCCTGTTCGGGCGCAGCAATGGAGAGAATTTCCACCTTGTCGAATTCGTGTGCACGAAGCATTCCCCGCGTGTCTCGACCAGCCGATCCGGCCTCACGTCGATAACACGACGAATAGGCCATCACTTTGATCGGCAACTGCGATTCATCGATGATCTCGCCGGCATACAGCGATGTCAACGGAACCTCTGCTGTCGGAATCATCCACAGACCGTCACGTTCGATGGCGTAGGCATCGTCGGCGAACTTCGGCAGATGTCCAGTCGCGGTGAGAGTGGCCGTGCTCACCATGGTCGGTGGACGAATCTCCTCGAAGTCATCTGCGTTCTGGTCGAGGGCGAGTTGACACAGAGCTCTGGCCATCGTTGCTCCGAGACCGCGTTGCATGGTGAACATCGAAGCGGCAATCTTCGTGGCCCGATCGTTGTCGAGAATGCCGAGCCTCGTTGCGATGTCCCAATGCGGAACACGTTGATGTTCAGCGAAGGAGGCCGGCATTCCCATGGGCCCCTTGATCACAGGATTGTCGCCGTCGTCCTCGCCATCGGGAGCATCCGTGTGCGGAAGGTTCGGGATCCGCAAGAGAATCTCACGCACTTCCTCTTCGATGACGGCATATGCGTCATTGGTCGATGATTCCTGCTCGCCGAGATCGCGGCTCTCCGCTTGCAGCTCTTCGGCAGCAGCTTCGTCCTTGTCCCGCTTGGCTTGTCCGACCTTTTTCGATATGTCGTTGATGCGAGCCCGCAGCGCGTCTCGTTTCGTCGCCATGTCTCGAAGTGCTTCGTCGAGCGCGCTGATCTTGTCGAGTTGGTCCAGCAATTCGGGCTTGTTCCGCCGAGCCAGTGCGCTTCGCACGACATCGGACTCGTTTCGCAGGCGACGAAGATCGATCACAAGCGCAGGCTACCTGCCTAATCTGGAGGGGTGTCCGGAACGCAAAGCCCGTCGTTCTCGCGGATGAATCGGGAGGATCCCACTCTCGTCATCGAGGACCTGGTCGTTCGCTACGGAGATCTTCGTGCTGTCGAGGGTGTGAGCCTCAAAGCATGGGCAGGGCAGGTCACCGCTGTTCTCGGTCCGAACGGTGCCGGCAAGACGAGCACCATCGAGGTGTGCGAGGGAATCCGGCGGCCAACATCGGGATGGGTGCGGATCCTCGGCCTCGACCCCGTGCGTGATCGCCGGATACTCCGTCCGCAGATGGGCATCATGCTCCAAGACGGCGGCATTTACCCGAGCGCCCGTCCCCTCGACACGATCCGCCAGTACTGCGGTTTGTACAAGCGGGGTCCCTCACACGCCGACCCGGAGGAGCTCCTCGAGCGGGTCGGCTTGATGGAGCGTCGCCGCACTCCGTGGAGACGTTTGTCCGGGGGAGAGAAGCAGCGGCTGTCCCTTGCCATGGCACTTGCAGCACGGCCCCGCATCGCATTCCTCGACGAACCGACGAGCGGAGTCGATGTGAATGGCCGAACGATGATCCGCGAAATCATCCGGGAGTTGGCCGATTCCGGCTCCACGGTCATCTTGGCGACTCATGAGCTCGATGAAGCCGAAAAGGTGTCCGATCGGGTGGCGATCTTCGATCACGGTCAATTGCTGGTCGAGGGTCCCCTCGACAACGTGCGACGGGCTCGCCGATCTGTTCGCCTCCGCACCGTCCAGCCGATCACATGGGAAGCTCTGCCATCCGATCTGATCACCTGGCTCGTCGAAGAGTCTCCGGGCACGTACGTCATCGACGACGCACCCACCGATCTCGTGGCGAAACTGGCGGTCTGGCTGAACGAGAACGGCATCGAAGTCATCGAACTGCGAACGGGAATTTCGACTCTCGAAGACGTCTTCAAGCGGCTCACAGGAACGCAGTGATGGCGAAAGTCCGCGGTCCCCTTCAGTCACAGTTGCGCAGCGAACTGAGAACACTCCTGCGCAATGGCGAGCAATTGCTCCTCACGCTCGTCATCCCGATCGGCATCCTTGCTTTCTTCAGCAAGATCGACGTTCTGCCAAGTGGCGATCCTGATCTCTTCACCGAGCCCGTCGATTTCCTGGCACCGGGCGTGTTGGCTCTCGCCATCATGAGCAGCGCCATGGTGAGTACGGGAATCGCAACCGGATTCGAACGCGGCTACAAAGTGCTCAAGCGACTGGGAACGACTCCGCTCGGCCGTCCTCGATGGTTGATCGCCAAAATCGCATCGATCCTGTGTGTTCTGGTCATCCAGTTCGCCATTCTCATCCCCGTGGCCATCGCTCTCGGATGGGACGCCGGCCGCGCTGATTGGCTCGAAGCCGTTGGGGCAGTCGTGCTTGGCGCCTCGGCGTTCGCCGGCATCGGTCTCTTCCTCGCTGGTCGATTGCGAGCCGAGATCAACCTTGCGGTTCAGAATCTGCTGTTTCTCGTGTTGCTCGTCGGAAGCGGGATGGTCATCCCCCTCGATGAACTGCCCGATTCCATTGCGTCAGCAGCTCGATTCCTTCCCTCCGGAGCCCTCACCGACATCGTGCGCGACGCCCTCGTCGGAGGTGGCACGAACATGGCGCGGACATGGCTCGTCCTCATCGGATGGGCCGTGATCGCACCCCTGATCACTGCAGTCACCTTCCGCTGGGAGTGAAGAACCGGTCCGGTCAGACGCGATCGCGGGGCGGAACCGTCGTACTGAACGCGCGTTCCACGTCCTCGGTCGTCAACGGCTGCTCATCTCTCACGTACGCCCGTGAATTCTCGGCGCGGAAGGTGCGCACGAAGTGCCGTATGAACATGACGACAATGATCGACCACAAGAAGATCGATCCGCCCAACTTCATGATGGCACCGGCCATCTGTTGGTCAGCCTCGACGGAAACACCCCAGACGCGCACGGGGTTCTCGTACTGCTTGTACACGGTCCCCTCGGCGAAGGTCAGCCATGCAGCGGGCACAGTCGCAACGACGCTGTTCATGAACAGGTAGATCATCTTCGACATCGGAGAAATGTGCAGTTCCGGGAGAGGACCGATGACCGGGAGCCACATCAGAATCGCAGTCAGGACGAGCATGAGGTGCACGAAGTAGTGCAATGGACCGTTCGAAACCGATGCGTTCACCACTCCCGGCACGTGACTGATCATCACGCCGACATTGAACAACAATGCAGCCCGGACGGGATGGCCGAGAAAGCGAACCGCCCGATAAACCCCTCCGTTGCCGAGAAGAATCCGTACGAACCACTGAGGAGTTGCCAGCACGACGAGTGGCGGCATGAAATACGTCAGCGCCATGTGTTGGAACATGTGCACCGAATACAGATATTCCTCCGCGATGTCGTGCATCGGCCAGTCGGTCGCGAACCACAGAATCGAAATTCCGGCCACGAACGCCGTGAGTTGTGAACGCGTGACGACAGGTTCACCTGCAGCCACTGCTCGAGGCCCGAGAACCCGCACGACGTACACGTACGACGAAATCAGAAAGGCGACGAGGAGCCAGACCTCGATGTGCAACTGGAAACGCCACGGATCGAGCATGTCGAAACCGCCCTCTCGGTCGTGTCAGCCCTGAAGGAAGAACTTGAAGGTCGCCAATGCACCGGCATACACGGCCACTGCCAGGAGGAGCCCCGCGTAGAAGAGGTACGTGAAGATCTTGTTGTCGAACTTCAAGTGCATGAAGAACGAGGCCACGATCACGAACTTGACGATCATCAACACGAACAAGGTCGGCATGAAGAGCGGGCCGAAGTCGATGTAGTAGGTCGACACTTCGATCGCTGTCAACCCCGCAAGAATGAGCGCGATGATGATGTACTGCTTGTCGGACACTCCGTGGTGTTCGGTGTCGTGATCCGCAGCGTCGTGTGAAGTGGAATTCTCTGTGGCGGTGCTCATCGTTCTCTCCTCACGACGGAATCAGGTAGACGAGGGTGAAGATGACGATCCACACGACGTCGACGAAGTGCCAGTACAGACCCACCATTTCGACGGCTTCAGCCTTGTCACCCGGGATTCTCTGTCGGCGAATCATGCCGACGAGAGCACCGAGCATGATGATGCCGACCGTGACGTGAACGCCGTGGAAACCGGTCAGGGTGTAAAAACTCGAGCCGAACAAGCTCGTGGTGAAGCCGAGACCCTCGCGATAGAAGGCCGTGAATTCGTACACCTGACCGCCGACGAACGTCGCACCCAGTACTGCCGTCACCGACAGCCACAAGTTGGTGTTCCGGTCATCTTTGCGCTGGGCCGCGGACACGGCGAGCACCATGGTCAGCGAACTCATCAGCAAGATGAACGAGCTCACCGACGTGAACGGAATGTCATAGATCTGGTCGGGTTGCGGTCCTTCGCTGACTCGACCCTTGTAGAGCATGTAGGTCGAGATCAGGCCGCCGAAGAGCAGGCACTCCGAACCGAGGAAGACCCACATCGCGAGCTTGTTGTTCGACAAGCCCGTCGTCGTGTGGTGTGCGCCATGGTCGGATCCATGGCTGTGTGCGACAGCTGTATCAGCCAAGGGGTGCCAACTCCTTCGTGTGCCCACCCTCAGAGGCAGGAGGATCGAAATCGTCGTCCGGCGACGTCGATGGTTCCATTGCCCAACCGAACATCGTGAACAGAACCAAAGCCACGCCGACGGCGGTGATCATCATGTTGTAGATCAGGCCGTAACCGATGACCGGCAGAGCAAGGGCCAGCAGAATCGGCCAGTACGAACGGGAGGGCATGTGGATGTGCTCGTCGGGATGAGCGTTCAACTCCGACAGAACCTGTTCTGCCGATGCCACCTGCTTCAGCTCGTGTGTGGTCGAATCCTCGGCGTATTTGCGATGGAAGAACTCGTCCAGGTGGTTGACCGTCGGAACCGAATCGAAGTTGTGCTCCTTCGGCGGATTGTCCGTCATCCACTCGAGTGTGCGGGCGTCCCATGGGTCGAGAGGTGCGATCGCAACCTTCTTCGACTTGTGCGTGTACACCACGTTGATGATGAACATCAGGACACCGATCGACAAGATGAACGAACCGATCGACGAGATTCGGTTCCAGAATCCGAGGTCGAAGAAGCCTTCGCCCGCACGAGCTTCCGTCCACACCTGCATGCGGCGGGGCTGACCCTGGAGACCGAGGATGTGCATCGGACCGAATGTCATGTTCATTCCGATCACCATCAGCCAGAAGTTCCAGCGACCGAGGTTCTCGTTCAACTGCTTGCGGAACATCTTCGGCCACCAGTAGTAGAAGCCGGAGAAGAGGCCGAAGATCGCACCACCGAACAAGACGTAATGGAAGTGGGCGACGATGTAATAGGTGTCGGTCTGCTGAGTGTCGCTCGGCGCCACCGCGTGCGTGACGCCCGACAGGCCTCCAATCGTGAACTGCACGACGAGGCCGATCGCGAAGAGCATTGGAACGGTGAAGACGAGCTTGCCGCCCCACATCGTCATCACCCAGTTGACGATCTTGACGCCCGTCGGCACAGCGATGGCCATGGTGGCGAGCGAGAACACCGTGACCGAGACCGGTCCGAGACCCGAAGCGAACATGTGGTGGGCCCACACGCCCCAGCCCACGAAGCCGATGGCTGCGCCGGACATGGCCACGATCGGGTATCCGAACAGCGGCTTCTTCGAGAACACCGGGATCACTTCGCTGACGATGCCGAATGACGGAAGGATCAAGATGTACACCTCGGGGTGACCGAAGATCCAGAACAAGTGCTGCCACAGGAGCGGATCGGCCCCTGATGCGACATCGAAGAACGTGGCATCGAAAGAACGCTGGAACATGAGCAGAAACAGCGCCACGGTGATCACCGGAATCGCGAACAGCAGGAGGAACTGCGTCACCAGGACCATCCACGTGAAGATCGGCATTCGCATCAACTTCATGCCCGGGGCACGCATGTTGAGGATCGTGACGATCAAGTTGATGGCACCAGTCAGCGACGCGATACCGGTGATCTGCAGTCCGAGACCCCAGAAGTCGATGCCGTGGCTCGGAGAGAACAACGTCGAGCTGTTGGGGGCGTACATGAACCAACCGCCGTCAGCAGCTCCGCCAAGGAACCACGAGGTGTTCAAGAAGATTCCGCCGAAGAGGAAGCACCAGAAGCCGAAGGCGTTGATACGCGGGAAGGCGACGTCACGGGCACCGATCTGCAAGGGGACGAAGTAGTTGGCGAATGCCGCTGCCATCGGCATCACGAAGAGGAACACCATCGTCGTGGCGTGCATCGTGAACATCTGGTTGTACTGATCGGCGCTCAGCACCTTGCCGTCGGGGCCGATCAGCTGAAGGCGGATCAGCAGAGCTTCCACACCGCCGACGATGAAGAAGAAGAACGCGGCAACGCCGTACATGATGCCGAGCTTCTTGTGGTCGACGGTCACGAGCCAGTCTCGCCAGCTGGTGCTCGCCGCCGGACGCTTGAACACGCCGAGGGCTTCGCTCGGCACGACGACGGCCGGAGATGCTCCGCTGGGAGCTACTTCGGTCGAGGGACGTTCGATGATGGCCATCTTGGATTCTCCCTTTTACTTCCGCTCGAGCAGGTAGGCGACGAGAGCGTTGATCTGGTCTTCGGTCAGACCGAGGGCCGGCATGCCGCGATACTTGCCGTCGGTCGCTGCGAGCTGGGTCGGATCGGCGTACATCGGCTTCTTCTCAGGTGCATTGCGAAGCCATTCACGCAGGTCCTTCTGATTGAGACAGTCCTCCGAGATACCCGCGAGGTACTTGGCACCGAATTCCTCGGAGTTCGAGTTCCAAACATCGTCACGACAGCCCGGACGCAAGAGATCCCACGAGGCACCGGCGAAGGTGTTGCGAGTCATGAGATTGGTCAGGTTCGGCGCAGCTCCAGCGACCATGTATTGCTCCGGCGCCGACACGATGAGGCTGCCATCGTCGTTCTGCAGACCGTTCACCTGGTGACAGCGGCTGCATTGCTGGATGAACACGCTCTCGCCTTCGGCTGCCAAAGTTCCTTCTTCGGGCGGCGTGTAGGCCTCGAGCTGGTTGGCAACCCAGGCGTCGTAGTCGGGACGACTCAGAACCACGGTTTCCATGCGCATGTAGGCATGGGACAAGCCGCAGAACTCCGTGCATTGTCCGGCGTAGATTCCTGGTTCGGAACCCTCGAGGCGCAACAGATGCACACGACCCGGGACGCTGTCCTTCTTGCCGTTCAACTTCGGAATCCAGAAGGAGTGGATCACATCACGGCTCGTGAGTCGGAGAAGCACCTTCGTGTCCTCGGGGATCACCAATTGACCCGATGTCACGATGGGCTCTTCGATCCCGAATTGCTCGGCGTTGGCTCCGTTGGCCGGGTAGTCATACTCCCACCACCACTGCTGGCCGGTGACGTTGATGACCATTTCGGTGTCGTCCGTCTTCGCGAGATCGAAGATCGTGCCGACTGTCGGCACGCCGACGCCGATCAGGATGAGAACGGGAATGACCGTGAGCGTGATCTCGAGCGCCGGCTTGCCGTGGGTCTGCTCAGGAATCGCCTGACCGCGGTCGCGGTAGCGATAGATGACCCACGCAACTGCTGCGAACACGATGACACCGACGACGCCGGCGACATAGAAGATCGGTCGCTGCAGGTTGTCGATCTTCTCGGCATTGGGACCAGCTGGCTGCCACGTGTCCTGAGGTGCATCCTTGGCACATCCGCCGAGGAAGACACCAATACCCGCGACAAGCGCGGCCTTGGCGGCAATGCTTCGACGACGCATCGTCCTCATCGAGCCTCCTCGTTCCATCACGTCATCCACGGTACTCATCGTTCCTCTTCAGTCCTTCTGGCAGACACCGGTGACTCACGACACCAAAACCTCGACAGCAGTTCCCTCGAGACCGGGGACGGTGATCGAATACGGCTCCTCGCTGGCGAACGAGGGCTTCGGAATACTGACGATCACCGACTGCTGGTTGCCCTTTTCGATCAGCGAGGTACAGGCCTCGAGCGCAACCTCACGCTCGACTCCGCCACCGAGGTCCTCGACGACCTTGCCGTAACTGAGCACCATGCGGTGCTTGGCGGGATCCTCGTTGCGGAAGATGATCAGCGATGGGTTGGCTCGCTGAAGCGTGATGCTCGTCAACTCACCTTGAAAGCCGTCCTGTGTGGCGGTGAGCTTTCCATCTTTCAGGGTGACGATGGCAGCGACACTGCTCTTGGCAGCAACGGAACGAGCGGGCTTCTTGTCCGAATAGTCGGATTCGGTGCCACAAGCCCGATGGGCGAAGTGGTCCTCGGCAGCGGCTTCGACGAGTTGCTCACGTTCACCGTCGAGCGCAAGGGCGATACCCACACCGGACAACCCGACGAGAACGATCCCGCAGACGACTGCAATCAAGTTCCGGCTCGTGCCCCGGCGAATGGAGAACATGGCACCCACGAACAAGATGAGTGCGCCAGCAATGGCGAACACGATCGGTCCGGCTTCCTTCGACAGCGAGAGCATGATCCGCGAGAAGGACAAGACGACGACTGCGAGAATGAGAGAAGCCGCAATCGGAATCTCGAGGGGATGCACGACCCACGAGCGAACCTTTTCGTTGTATGCCGAATTGGCCGACGCCCGCTCGGCCCAGTTCGACACCATCCATTCGC
>JBDLRO010000074.1:0-3679 GCA_039800025.1 Actinomycetota bacterium
TCGAGATTCTTGGTGCGGACGGTCTGGGACAAATTGCCGTGCAGATCGACGCTCGGAATGCCGTTCTGGGACAGTTGATGGGCCAACTTCTTTGCAGTGTGCTTGGTGCGAGTGAAGAGAAGTGTGCGACCCTGACCCGATGCGAGCGCCTGCACGAGTGCCGGCTTGTTCTCGCGCTCGACGCAGAGCACATGATGCTCCATGTCGGGAACGGGTGATTCAGCGGAATCGACCGAGTGCATCACCGGCGAGTGCAGATACTTCTTGACCAACACATCGACACCGTTGTCGAGAGTCGCCGAAAACAGCAGCCGTTGGCTGTTCTTCGGGGTCTTGTCGAGCACTCGCGTGACGACCGGAAGGAAGCCGAGGTCAGCCATGTGATCGGCTTCATCGACGACGGTGACGGCGATCTGATCGAGTTTGCAGTGGCGCTGCTGCATCAGGTCTTCGAGGCGACCCGGACACGCAATGACGACGTCGACACCGCGGGTCAGGGCTTTCACCTGCGGAACTGCGCTGACACCGCCGTGAATGACGACGTGGCTGAGACCGAGAGCTCGTGCGAGAGGTTCGAGTGTTTCAGCAACTTGAGCCGCGAGTTCGCGTGTCGGGACGAGGATGAGACCTCGCGGATGGCGAGGTGCCGAGCCCTTGCGATTCTCGGCGAGACGGGCGACGAGCGGAAGGACGAATGCGAGCGTCTTGCCGCTTCCCGTGCGGCCTCGGCCGATGATGTCGAGACCAGCGAGTGAGTCGGGCAGCGTCTGACGCTGGATCGGGAACGGCTCGGTGATGCCGCGGGCAGCGAGAATCTCGATGAGACCCTTCGACACGCCGAGTGAGGCGAACGACACGGGCGCGTCGGAGGACACGCGTTCAGGAGCAGGAGCGATGGACATGGATGGATCCTTTGAAAAAGCGACACCGTCGTGGTGCCAGGGGGGAAGAGGAAGCCATCGATGAGCCTGAATGCTCGTCACGTCACACGCCACTCATGACCGGAAGACGACCGATCAACGGCCTCAGTATGGCACGAATATCTCTCGTTTCCTCAGAACGCCACACCTTTGACCGTGGTCGCACAGTCGTAACAGCAATACGTGCTGTATCTCTCACCCTTGACCATGGCAGTGCCGCACCACGTGCACACCGTGCTTCGTCGTGCCTGCTTGGTTCGCTGCTCTGCAATTGCTTTCAGGAGTTGCTTGGTCTGTTGAGGTTCATGGCCGTCGGCGAGCTCGATGACGATGGGTTCATCAACCATTTGCATGATTTGATGCGAGACACCCTGCCAGTCGACCGAACAGCGCCACACTTCGACGACACCTGGCTTGTGGCGGAGAACGATCGGCAGATTGGCAGTGATGACGACATGCCACTTGTCGAGATCGACGGGCTCTCCAGCAGTTCGCTTGGCCGTTCGCGGCTTGCGGACCTTGTCGCCCTCCGACCGAGCCAGACGGCGTGGCTCGAGGCTGGCCAATGCATGAGCCACCGTGCTGATGTCGGCGCCCACCCAGTGAGCCACGGTCTCGACAGCATCGAGAGCATCGTCACGGTCAGTCGTTTCGTGCCATGTCATCGTTCGAACTCCTTGTCCTCGTCGCTATCCCCGAGGGTACGACGCTGATCGTCTGTCCGGCGCCCAAGGAGACAGACACATGTCCATATGTTCGTATGATGACCCCATGTCGGGAAATGACCTTGCCTCCATCCGTACCGCTGCAACCGCTCTCAGCCCGTGGGCACACATCGCCACCGTTGGTGCCGACAACCGACCCGATGTCGTTCCCGTCCATCCGTGCTGGGAAGGTGATGCGTTGTGGCTGATGATCGGCATGACGTCCGCCAAGGCCAACAATGTGCGACACAACCCACATGTTGCCCTGCACTGGCAGGTCACCGAAAAGGGTGACGGCGTCGAGATGTGGGGCACCGCATCCCTGCACGACGATCTCGAAACGAAGCGTCGCCTTTGGACCGGAGTCTTCGATTACGACTTGAATATGTTCGCGCCCGGTGGGGCGGACAACTCTCCCGGTACGGGCTTCATGCGTGTCGACATCTATCGAGCGCTGCACTTGCCGATGTACGGCATGGGCGGTCGTTTCGAATGGCACGCCTGATCCAGATCTCATGACACCTCGGCCGGTTTCTCTTGCGCGTGGGGTGCTCGTTGTTGGGCTTGTTGTGCTCATGTCATCGTGTTCGATTCTCGGAGATTCGACGAACGACACCCTGGCGCCTTTGCTGACTGCGGCGCCGACGACGACCCTGAACACCGACGTCACCGAGTCGAGCACCGCTGCTGTCGAGACGTCGACGCCTGTCATCATCCAGCCGACAACCACATCCGCGTCGATCTCGACGACGACCTTCACAGGGCCGTTCCCCGCTGCAGTGCCCGCAGGCAAGTGCACACCTCAGGCAATCCGTGCGGACTTCGGCACCGCACCTGAAGCAGGGCTCGCGTGCGCTGGGGCCTGGGCCGTCACACGAATCCAGAACTGCCCACCCGATGCCGAATGCGAAGGTGTCGACATCTTCCGATGGACGAACGATGGGTGGCGCCATCGAGGGATGACCTATTCGCTGTGCGTGCTGATGGTGGATGAGACTGGCATGCCGCGCTCCGTGAGCGACCAACTACTCGGTGGAAACACGGACTGTGTCGAGCCCATCATCTACACGAACGAGAGTTCATCGGGATCGCTCCAGGTCGGCTCGAAGGGTGACCGCACTCGACGATTGCAGCGGCGACTCATCGAGTGGAAATTGTTGAACGATTCGGTCGATGGATTCTTCGGAGCGAATACCCGCAACGCCGTGTTCGATGTGCAGCATCTTGCAGGACTGCAACCAACCGGCGTCGTCGAGGAACCCACAGCCCGCGCTCTCGGTCTGCCCTGGCCGTAACTCGCTACTCGCAGGCGATGCCGTCTTTGTCTCGATCCATGGCTTCGCGATAGCCGGGCTCACCGCGCAACAGCGGTGCCGCACCTGCAGCACGAGCTGCTGAGCAATTCGCGAAGTAGACGTCGATGCTCTCCACAGGTGGAGGAACAGGGGGTGCCGGCGCTGCGGGCGATACAGCAATCGTCGGTGCAGGCGCGGCACTCGCCGGCGAGATCGACACTGGCGGTGACGACCAGGGTTCGATGCGAAGCCCTGAGCAGTCACGTGTGAGCAGATTACGGATACGCCCTGCTTCACTTTCGTCCATCGAGAGCTGCCAACGCGCCTTGATCGCCAGCCAGTCCGCCAGATACGGACACCGTGCACTCGCGAGTGGGGGCATCCAGGTCGACGGGTCCTTGTCGGCTTGGGATTGATTCACCTCATCGGTCACCGCGCGCAGAGATCGCCGATCCGTGACATCGTTGGCGAACGCACGACGCTGAGCTGTGCTCCACGACCACGCGCCGGAATCCCACGCCTCCTTGAGAGCCACCACATGGTCGATGTCGACATCTGCAGGGTTCTCCCACGCTGCACCGTCATACGGGCTGACCCAGTCCCCTGCCACCACACGACATCCGAACGGGTCGACCTGCGCAAACGTCAGGCTGTCACGAATGAGGACGTTCTCTCGAGTCGAACAACCGCCGAACGTGATCCAGTGTTCGAAGAGGTCACGGTCGTAGCCATCTCCCTGTTCACGCATCACCGGGATGCC
>JBDLRO010000075.1:0-4346 GCA_039800025.1 Actinomycetota bacterium
GCGGTCATTCTCGCCGCGGATGCGATCACGGCAAGCACGCCTGCGTCTCGCCTGTTCATTCCGTCACTCGTCGTCGACTGAGCCGTCTCAGTACGGCCTTCTCGAGTTTCCGAACCGCATCGAGACCCCGGTCGGCCACGGAAAGCCCCTCGGCCCAACGGGTAGTCTGAACACATGATCGGCAGCTCGGAACGCCATCCTGCCTTCGAGGAATACTGCGAAGCGATCTACGAAATGCACGAGGACGACATGGATGTCATCCGGGCACGCATTGCCGATCGACTGAATGTGAGCCGGGCCTCGGTTTCCCAGATGATCGACCGCTTGACGAGGGCCGGTCTCGTCACCACCGAATCGAACTGCATCACTCTCACTGAGACCGGCGAGGAACTTGCTCAGAGAGTCGTGCGTCGCCATCGTCTCGCTGAGCGTTTCCTCACCGACATCCTCGGCCTCAGTTGGGCCGATGCCCATATGGAAGCGGGCAAATGGGAACACGTCATGAGCGACGAAGTCGAGGCCGCGATGAATCGGCTGCTCGGTGCCCCTACCACCTGCCCTCACGGCAACCCGATTCCGGGATCGAGTTACATCACCCCCTCGACCGTTCCCTTGGCAACGGTGACACCGGGCAGCAAGTTCACCGTTTCGCGCATTCCCGAAGAACTGGAGGTGACTCCGGGAGTCCTCGATTTCTTGCAGCACGCCAGCCTTCTCCCCGGGCGAAGCGGGAGTGTGACCTCATCCGGGGTCGACGGCTCTGTGTCCGTGCAGATTGCGGGACACGTCGTCGACGTCGATGCGTTCGCCTCAGCACGCATTCTCGTGACGGCATGATCGCCATGCCGACGATTTCCGCACCCACCATTCGTCGCCGTGCGTGCGCCGGCCTCGTGATCGCCGTGCTTGCGTGGATCACCACATCGTGTGGAGCGACCACGTACGACGAATCGATTGCCACCACCTCCGTGGTCTCAGCCCCGACCTCGACCACCGTTCCGACCGGAACCACTCAAGAGTTGCTCGGCAAATTGGCTGTCGCAATGGACGGTCTGTCCGGCCTCATTGGCCCGGACAGCTCTGGCCGCACTCCCGCAGGAAAGAACGAGCGAATCGTCACCATCGAAGCCTTGTGGAAGGCGGTCCAGCCGGCAGTCTCAGCATCGGATGCCGAGGCTGCTGATGCCATCGGACGCATGGTCGAACTGTCGAAGACCGCTGTCGAGCGAAATCGCCCTGCGGATGCCGACAAGGCAGCACGCTTCGCGGGCCAGGTCATCGACAAATTTCTGAGCGAGATCTGACTCTCGCTTCGTCGACATCAGCCGGGCGCGGTGTCCCGCATCGGACCGGGAAGTGGTCGTGCATGCACGACCACGAGACGTTGGGTCGCACGTGTGAGCGCCACGTAGAGGCTCCTCATGCCTTGAAGTTCACTGTCCACGATGGTGGCCGGCTCGACCACGATCACTCCGTCGAGTTCGAGTCCTTTCACGACGCTGACAGGCACGATCGTCACGCCCGTGTCGAGAGCCGATGCCACCGCTCGGCCGTGTGTCACCCCTGCTGATGTGAACGCCGACGACATGTCCTCAGCCATTGCATCGGGAACGACGACAGCAACATTGCCGCCATCGAGAACGTCGGACAGGGATCGTGTCCGAGCGATCACCTCGTTTGCCAACACGTCGAATCCAACACCGTCCCGATCCGACACGTCGACGATCAACGGGGGAGCGACACCTTCTCGCACCGCCGTCGGCGCGCGCAGCCCGGGGCTTGCAGCTTCCATCACCTTGTTCGCCAGATCCATGATCTGACCGGGAATTCGATATCCGACCGACAAGCCGATGACACGGGTCTGCTTCACGTCGGGGAGATGGTCCAAAACCTCGTCCCATGTCGCCGGCGCATACGGTCCCGTGGCTTGTGCCAAGTCACCGACCACCGTCATCGATCCCGACAGTGACCTGCGTGTCACCATGGCAAGCTGCATGGGGGTCAGGTCCTGGACTTCGTCGATCACGATGTGTCCGTAGGTGCGGATCTCGTCGGCTTCGTCGATCTTGCCGCCCTTTCCCGGCTTCGGGCCGAGATGCACGCGAGCTTCGTCGAGAAGAGCAGCATCAGCGACGGTCCAACGAACCTCGTCGAGATCCTCCGACCGGGGTCGGTACAACGCATCGATTTCGTCATCGGACAGCACCTTGACGCCGGCCAGCTTCAGCAGTGCTCGGGAACCGTACAAGTCGTGCAGCAATTGAGCCGGGGTCAAGAGCGGCCACATGCGCTCGAGGGCGGTCCGCACGGCGTCATCTCGACCAAGCGCCTCGCGCACATCGCTCGCGACAACGTCACCTTCGCGCCACGAATGCGCGAGCGCGGACCACACTTCCCCTTCGACCCAGCGCCGTCCGGCATTGTGACGCCGAAAACGTCGTCGAGCGGACTTGATGATGCGTTCGGACTCCTCGGGACCGAGCCTCACGTACCCGCTGCGAAACGGAACCTTCAGCGTGTCGCGGAGCGGACGTTGGCGATCACAAACGGCTTTTTCGATGACGTCGGACATCCGCTCGTCACCCTTGACACGAGCTGCCACATCGGAGTCGAGAGTTCCATTCGTCGATGTCACCCAGAGCACGTCGGGAACGAGGTCCTGGAGGACGACTTGCTCGATGCCGGCTTCCCCGAGCGACGGCAGAACCCGTTCGATGTATCTCAGGAAAACGCGATTGGGCCCGATCACCAGGACTCCCTGATCCTCGAGCGGGAACCGGTTGGTGTACAGCAAGTACGCAGCTCGGTGAAGGGCGACCACTGTCTTGCCGGTTCCTGGTCCGCCTTGGACGACGAGCACACCCGCTTGAGGTGAGCGAATGATCTCGTCTTGTTCGGCTTGGATGGTGGCGACAATGTCTCCGAGTTGACCGGTGCGTCCCCGTTCGATCGAGGCGAGCAAAGTCGAGTAGCCGCGCAACCCCGACCCACTATGTGTCACTGCTCCATCGCTGCTGTGGGCGCCATCGAGTCCCTCGTCGTGCCCGATACCCAGGTGGCCTTCACCGAAAAGTTCATCTTCGATACCGAGCAGAGTCGCACCCTGCACCGCGAAATGGCGGCGACGCGCAAGGCCCATGGGTTCACGTCCTGTCGCTCGATAGAAGGGTTCAGCAACAGGCGCCCGCCAGTCCACCACGACCGGTTCCCGCTTGTCGTCGGAGACAGCGAGTCTCCCGATGTGAAAACTTTCGATCGCGATCGCGTCGGACCCATGCGAGTGATCGAGCTCCCCCGTATCGGTCGCGAAGCGGTCGATACGCCCGAAGACGAGAGCCGCATCTCCGAGATCGAGGTCGGTCAAGCGTTTGACGAGGGCATCGTCGATCGCATTGCGCTCGAAGCGATTCTGCATCGTCCCACCCAATCCCGATTCGGTGAGTCCGCGCATCTTCCATGCGTCTTCGCGGCTGCGCTCCAAACATGCATATGCACGGTCGATGTAGGCCTGTTCCTCGGCGAAGTCGGGATGTCGATCGGTCATACGGAGCACCTCGAGGGAGCCTCGGCGAGACGCCGCTTTCCCAGACGTGGAAACACCATGGCTGGGAATTTCAAGGTTTCGGTACTCTACCGGTGCCATGCAACGTCCCCCTCGCCCAACCTCAGGTGGATCGACACCTGCTATCGGTGTACTCAACGATGCCGGGGTCGAGTTCCGCGTGCACACGTTCGACAATGCACTCGCAGCTGGAGACCATGGATTCGGACGAGCTGCCGCCGATGCTCTGGGCGTCGACGCGGCACGAGTCTTCAAGACCCTCTTGGTCTCGATTCACGGGGACCACGACGGACGACGACGTCAAGCCGTCGGCATCGTTCCTGTCTCGGGATCGCTCTCACTCAAGGCAATGGCGACGGCCCTCGGAGTCAAACGCGTCGACATGCTGGATGCGTCCACGGCTGAGCGCCTCACGGGATATGTGGTCGGTGGCATCAGCCCGTTCGGTCAACGAACGCGACTGAGCACCGTCATCGATTCATCTGCCTTCGACCATGAAACGATATTGGTTTCGGGAGGCAAAAGAGGGCTGGACGTCGAAGTGACGCCCCATGACCTGCTGCAGATTCTGCAGGCAACCGCAGCACCGATCCAAGATCGCTGATTCAAGTCGCTGTCACGCAATGCGTCACATCGACCCGGTGGGTGCCCGCCATGGGCTCGAGACTGACTGTGTCAGTCGAGGGCGCGGACGTCGCGGGCTTCGTCACCCTTGCGACCGGGACCCACTTCGAACTCCACCTTCTGACCCTCCTGCAGGGTCTTGAACCCCGAGGACTGGATC
>JBDLRO010000076.1:0-6816 GCA_039800025.1 Actinomycetota bacterium
GTCGTCCGAGCGCGTCGAAGGTCCCTCCGACCTTCACTGACCCCTCAGTCAACGTTCCGGTCTTGTCCGTGCAGAGAACATCGACGCTGCCGAAGTCCTCGATCGAGTCCAGTCGCTTCACAACGACCTTCTTGACGGCAAGCATGCGGGCGCCGATCGAGAGACTGAGAGTCACGATCGCTGGGAGCATCTGCGGCGCAAGCCCGACTGCGAGAGCGAGAGAAAACAAGACTGACTCCGACAGGCTTCGATCGAGCCAGAGATTCAGGCCGAAGACGCCGATCACCAGAACCGCGGTCGCCTTGATCAGGAGCAAGCCATAAGCAGTGACACCTCGTTCGAACGATGTCGGAAGATGTCGCTGGGCTACCTGCTGTTCGATCGAGCCGAACTCTGTTTTGCGGCCGACCGCAACGACGAGAGCGGTTGCAGAACCACTGGAGACATGGCTGCCGAGATAGAGGCAGTTCGTCCGGTCTGACGTGGCAGTGTCTCGCGACAGGACACCAGGCTCCTTGTGGACGGGAAAGGCCTCCCCGGTCAGCACGGATTCATCGACTGTGAGTCGGTTCGAATCCAGGAGGAGGCAATCTCCAGGTACTACGTCACCCATATCGAGTCGGATGACGTCTCCCCGAACCACATCATCGACAGCCCTTTCGACGATCAGTCCGTCTCGCATGACATCGACGTGAACAGTGACGAGCTTGCGAAGTGCCTCGATGGCGCGAACGGCACCGCGCTCCTGAACGAATCCCAGGAGTCCGCTGCTGACCACGATGACCACGATGATCAGCGAGTCGATCCTCTCGGCGAGAGCCATCGACACGACAGCTGCGGCGAGCAGGAGAAGAACGAGTGGACTGCGAAACTGTCGGAGGAGCAGACCGAGATCCGAGTGTTGCGTCACACCCAGTCGTTCGGCGACAGGTGTTCGGCGCGACTCGGCTTCGACATCGGTCAACCCATCACGCGACGAAGCGAGCCGCTGTGTGACGACATCTGCATCGAGAGCCCAGTACTGATCGATAACGAACGAAGTCTCCACGGCCATCACGGTTCGAGTTGAACGAATTTGCTTCACCGTACCAATGAGGTCCACCCGTGTATGGCCACTTCAGTACGACCGAGAACTTCCCGGGACGATCCGACGTGCGATCAATCAGGGCGTCTCATAGTAAGTGATCACAAAATTGAGGTTCACACCGTTTCGCCGCCCTCAGCCGCGACGTGCGCGCAACGTGTAGGACATCGGCAAGCGTTCGGGCCGATCGATCAACCGGAATTCCCCGCCGCCGACCTCGTGCATCAGATCACCTTGGGCCTTCCATGGCACCGTGTCATGCTCGTCGAACATCGTGATCTGCATTCCCACATCCCACAACGCGTTGAAGATCTCCGACAGCGCGTGATTGAAACTGATGATGTCCGTTGCGGAAATTGCTCCGTCGTGTTCGACATATGTCTCGCTGCTGCTGAATGGAACGCCAGCTGTTTCGAAGTACGGATATTCGATCGCTATCAGACCGTCCGGTCGAGGGTCATCTGCTGCCCACAACATCGGATGACCCTCGCGGATGAACAACTCGCCACCAGGCCGCAACAGGTCTGCAACGACCTTGGCCCATCGACGAATGTCGGGCAGCCAACACAAGGCGCCGATACCCGTGTACACCCGATCGAACCGCGCGCGATCCAAAGCAATCGGTGCGTCATAGACGTCAGACACCACATAGTCCACATGCGGACCGGCCTCAGCCGACAAATTGCGGGCCACGTCGATCGCTGCGTCACTGAAGTCGAGTCCGGTCACTCGAGCACCGAGTCGAGCAAGCGACAACGTGTCGGTGCCGATGTGACACTGCAGATGGACGACGTCCAGGTCAGTGATGTCACCCAGCCGAGGGAGATCGAAGCGAACGACGTCGGACAGATGCGTCGGGTCGGAGCGGAAACGATCGAGTCCGTACTCGCTGCTGGCGGCGTGGATCGGTACCCGCTCCTGCCAATTCGCGTAGTTGATTCTTCGATAGTCGGATTCAGTCATGTCGTCACCATTCGGTCAGGAAAGACTCGCATGGCGTGTCACGGGCCATTCGCAGCGGGCGGAAGATCCATCGTCGCGCGCACATCGGTCAACGCCGCCGAGGGAACGTGAATGAATCCGCGTCGAGGACGATCGAGGTCGAACGAGTTGAACAGGATCAGAACCACGAACACTCCGGCGAGCAACGGTGTCAAGAGACCGCGGCCGAGGAGACTGAGGTAGAGCGATAGAACTCCGAGGGCGATCGCACTGCCGAAAATCTGCAGAATCCACACCGCGCTCGGCACTCGATTTCGCAACGACGCGACACGATCTGCGTGACGGTCGATGGTGTCGTTGAGAGTCTCGATGTACAGACGTGGCGCCGAGTCCTGAGGTGCCTTGGCGATCGACTCACCCGCCACCCTCCACAAGTCGGTGTGGAGATCGTCCATCACCGTCACCGCTGCGTCGAATTCGGGGGAATCTGGAGGTGACTCGTTCATTTCGATTGCTGCATCCGTGTACATGCGCAAGAGTTCCAACGACGTGCTGCGTTCTGGTTCAGCGAGCAACTGGGCTCGCAAGTAGGTCGTCCCGATCGCGTTGGCCTCATCGACGAGGACGTCGCGACGGACTTCGTATCGCGTGACTGCCATCGTCAAGCCGAATGCCAGCAGCAAGCCGACGAGCCCGAGCAGCGCACCCTGGATGACTCCCAGAGACTCACGATGGTGATCGGTCATGGATTTTGATCGCATGCGCCGACCGATGAGCACACCCGAAGCGATGAAGACGCCGATGATCAGCGAAATGACGGTGATGAGGACTGCCGTGTCGGCTTCGAAGAGCACGAAGTCACCGTAGTTCGCCACCATTGCGCAGCCGTGCGACCCGTTCGTCTTCGCCGAGGAGAGCACCCAGTCGATCTGCAGCAACGTCCGCATCGAGACTTCCCGCTTCGACCATGGTCGCAATGTCGACCCAATGCTTCGGTCGGTCGAACATCGCTTTGAAGACGGCGAGGTCTTCAGCGGTGAGTATGCGCAGGGACGCTCCAGAAAATGGCACGACTCGGCATCGCCGTCCCACCTCGTCGTGGAATGTCGAAACGGAGAAGAACAAGTCGATCGGCGTGTCGTCCCACCACAGCCGCACCTGACCGTCTCGTCGTACAGTCTCGATGTCGGTCTCGCCGAAGTGGACTTCTCGGGGAAGCGCTGAGAATGTCGACCTCGCCACATCGACGCCGACGAAGACATTGACATCGACGTCTCGGGTCGCACGAGGCTCCTCTGTCGCATAGGCGAGCGCGATAGCCCCTCCGATCGCCCAACTCACCCCGTGTGAGTCGAGTGACTCGGCGATACTCACGATCTTGTCGACGAGACTCGTCACGTCGCATTCTCCCCATCCCGCCGCCCATGGGATGAAGCTGCTGATCCGCCTCTCGATGTGGACCTCGAGGATCGAGGCCAGGCGAAGGATGGAATCGACTCCCAATCGGGCCGAATCAAAGGTCGAGGACGATACGGGAGTTCTTCAGCGAGACGAAGAACGTCTTCCAAAAGAATTGCCTGACGTCGGGGATCGAGCCCTCGCACGAACTGGATCCGATAGCCGAGCGCCTCGACGATGCGACTCGCCATCTCCAGACTCGGTTGACGACGACCCCGCTCATAGGCGCTGAGAACTGAGGCAGGAAGACCCGCAATGGCCGCCACCTCGGCTTGTGAACGTCCCTCGCGTCTGCGGAGGGCCCGGATCGATGCACCCGTGACCACGCCAAAATCTTAGCGGATCCGCTCATTTTCGATCCCTCCGAAACCGGAATGTGCACTCACTCGTTCCGGTTCGAGGCTGCAGTCTCGAATCCGAGCTGAACGGCGTTTCGCCACTCGCGCCGAAGAGTGCGAACCCCGGGTACGAAGACCAACGCCGGAACTCCGACAAGGATCAGACCCGACAGGGTCCACTGGAACGGTTCGCCACTCGACGCGAGCCACGTGACGATCCACACGAAACTTCCGGTGACCACGAGTCCCACGAAGACCTTCATCGTGGACGAGCGCGACCGTCCCGTGTCCGATGCCAGCAGTCCGACGACCACGAGGGGTTCGACGGCATAGTTGTTCGCCTCCGCCGCCGGAACCCAACCCAACCGCGCGCCCCAATAGAGACCTGTCCAGGCCGTCATCGCTCCGACCAACATCGCCACTTCGAACCGCTGCCGGGGAGTGAGAATGACCAACCGCCGAACTCCCCTCACAATGAGATTCGCCGTCGTCGCAGCAACTCCAACTGTGATGAAAGCTTCGAGAGTCAAGAACTCCACGAGATAGACAGCGCCGATGAAGCCCGCTGACCGTACCGCAAAACTCGCACGAAGGGCACAGGCCATGAATGCGGAAGCGAGAGCCGCCAGCCAGAACAATCCATCTGGAATGTTCCCATCAGAGGGCAGGTACACCGTCAAAGTCTGTGGTCGCCACCAATTCGCCAGTACCAGAACAGGAACGACGACAGCCAGAGTTCCCATGATGCCGAGTCCGAGTCCGACGCCTGTCGATCGAAATCCCTGATGTGCAAGGTCGTACGCAATGAGACCCGGAGTGATGTACGAACCGACTGTGAGATAGATCTCGAGTCCGCCAAGTAACTCGAGCGAACCGATCCGATGGAACGCGAGATGGATGATGGTCGTCACAATCGCACTTGTCATGACGAATGCAAGGAAGATCCACGCCTTGGGAAGCGGAAGAGACCGAGTGAGTGTCCAGCGCACGACGACGTATGCGATCACTGAGGCCGCTGCCACGGAGAGAATCACACCCCATCGCTGCTGAAGACCGAGGATTGTGAGGTATCCACCGGTGAGGGTTCCCCCTGCCAACAATCCCAGTCGGGCGTAGATCACCGCGCCCACCACCACCGACGCGATGATGACGAAACGAATCATGTCGATGTCGACGGTGAGGACGTTCGCGATCAACATGATCACCGATCCCCGTTCACTCGATCACGAACCAGTGCCCCACCGTGGAAGAAGGTCCGAAATCGATCGGCCAACATTTCGTGTTCGTTCTGGAGGGCGACGAGCATTGCGGTGTTCGCAGACGCGTCGATGCGCCGGATCAGGTCCCTCAGGCGCCGATTCCGCCACGGTTCCCAAAGATCGAAACTCTTGGCCGGCATCACCCGTTCGACTGGCCATCCCGAACGCACTAATTCGCAGCACACCATCCGAACTGGTCCGCCGGCCACGATCACGCCGTCGAACGATTGCCGCTCGATACATCCGATGAACGACAAGTCGCGATACGGCCTGTCCCATCGACCGGTGAGGAGAGCGATTCGGGGATTGGATCGCGCAAGTGGCCAATCGAATCCACGAAGTGCGGACAACATGCTGTGTGGATCGTTGATCGCGCCGAAGTCTGCATACGTCACGTCGATGTCACCCACGGACCGCCGCCACACCTCGAATTCCCCGGGCTCTTTCGAAGCTCGAGCCATGCCGTCGATGGCGATTTCGTCGTTGATTCCCAGGAATCGGGTGATGTTCAGGACAGAGGTGATGTTCTGAGGATGAACATAAGGAAGTCGAATCGATGCGTTGGGTGGCAGGTGCTCCGGTACCGCCTCGACAAGTAGTGCCCCGCGAGATTGCGCAACTTCACGAATTGCCGACAAAGGCGCCGCGTCTCTCTCACCGGTGATCACGAACGAACCCGGGGTGATCGCCTCGGACATCGCACGCGCGATCTCTTCCAATGAGGATCCCTCGTCTTCCAAATGATCGACCTGCGCATTGGTGATGATGGTGATGTTGGGTCTCAACATGTCATTTGCCAGGACTGCGATGAGGTTCGGGCGAACCGCCATGCACTCGAACACCAGAGCGTTGGGCTTGTCACCGTTGCCGAGGGCCTTCTGCATGATCCGGAGAACCTCGAGAACGGTGACCTGACCGATACGCCTGGTCGAGGTCTCACGACCGTTCACATCGATTTCCGCCGCAGCCGTGCCGGTTGTCTTGGCGTAGGTCGCCCGTCCAGCGGCGGACAACGCGGCGTGCAAAGCACGGACTGTTGACGACTTCCCCCGTGATCCGGTCACCAATACAGCGGTTTCGACCTCCCGCCGTCGGATGTGCACGCGTCGAACCCACCACCACCACCCTCCGATGAAGAGAGCGATGTAGAGAACTGACACGGCACCCGACAGTGCCTGGCGAGATGCCAGATCGTCGATGACATCGTGGATGACGCTTCGAACGTTCACGTCGTCCCCCCGACGATCGGCGCATGGTTGCGAACTCGCCGGGAACCTACCGAACCTCGAACAGCGGAATGGGGTTTGACATACACCGTTTACGCCTGCCGGCGATCTCAGCTGGGCTTGCGTGGATCTCGACGTCCCGTGACCGAATCTTCACAGAAACGATGCGAATGCGTACGTTTCAATTGATCGACACGAGACCCAACTGAAAAGGACCTTCGATTCCATCGACGAGATAGAAGGCGATACTCACGATTCGGCGAACGTCGAGTGGCTCATCGACCTCACGGGGATCCAGAAAGCGGGTCACTGGTTCGAAGGACGTCCAGGGAATGGTCGTCTTCGTGATCGAGTCCGATGATGTCGGCAGGGATGCGATCCAACCTCCCGTGACGTCATCCATCCGCACCTCCACGGTCCACGTGCGTCCATCTCCTTCGACGACGATCTGCGGCCCCGACCGCCCCGACCATTCCGCCGCCACCCGAGGTTCGATCGCCGGACTCCGA
>JBDLRO010000077.1:0-12872 GCA_039800025.1 Actinomycetota bacterium
TTCTGCGATCACGTGATCGTTCTATCACAGGTATCTACCAAATGGTAGAGGAAACTGCTAGAACGAACGAGCGACTCGGCGAACGAAGAGAAAGGTGTCCGATGGCCCGGCGAGACAGCGAATCGGCGCGGCGTGGCGAGACGAGGGAACGGATACTCGACTCTGCGACCACGTTGTTCGGAACACGGGGATTCGAAGCGGTCAGCCTGGATCAGATCGCGACCGATGTCGGAGTGGCAAAACAAACCGTTCTCTATTGGTTCGCGTCGAAAGAGGAGTTGATCAACCATGTTCTGACTCGAACCGCCGCCGAATTGACCGTTGTCGTCGAAGCGGCGATTCGGGCGACGATCGATGACCCTTTGGAACGTGTGGAAGCAGTTGTGCACGCAGTCTTTCGCTCGGCTGTGCGACGACCGGCACTTCTCGGCCTACTCCGAGAAATGAGCCGGCTGCCAACCCACAGTGCCGAGCTGTCCGTCACGCAACTCCAGCCTCTCGTGGATCGTGCGATTGACTGGATGGCGCACGAGATGTCGGCAGGTCGATTGCGTGCAGGCCGCCCCGAGATCGTGGTCGCTCTCGTCTATGCAACGGTCACAGGAATCGCCACTGAGCCAGAGGCATTGCGCGTCGCTGGATGGACGGAAGACTTGGTAGGTCTGCGACGGCTCCGCTCGGAAATGACTTCATTCCTGAAAGCCGCCCTCGCTCCTTGAGTCGAGGGCGAGAACCTCAGCGATCGGTCGTTCGACGCTGACGTCGAAACCGCTCGAGTCCGAGTTCGATGAGACGATCGATCAACTCGCCGTAGGACAAGCCGGTTGCGAGCCAGAGTTTCGGATACATCGAGATCGGTGTGAAGCCAGGCATGGTGTTGATCTCGTTGCACAGGAAGCCCCTGCCGTTCTCCTCGAAGAAAAAGTCGACCCTCGCCAAACCGTCGGCCCGCAGAGCGCGAAAGACATCGCACGAGAGTTCCCGAACTCTCTCCATCTGCTCAGGTGAAAGGGGAGCAGGGATCAGAAGTTGGGCACCGCTCGACACGTACTTGTCGTCATAGTCGTAGAACTCCTTCGCAGGAACGATCTCGCCTGCGACACTTGTCGACGGATCGAGGTTTCCGAGAACGGCAACTTCGATCTCGCGTCCTGCGACTGCTTCTTCGATCAGGATCCACTCGTCGTATCGCAGGGCTTCCCGGACTGCGACACGGACCTCGTCGGAGGTTCGGCACTTGGACACGCCGATAGAAGATCCCATGTTCGCAGGCTTGACGAACAACGGCAGACCGAGGTCGGTGACAGCACTTTCGAGGACGCCGTCGGAAATCTCGGATTCGCGAAGTGCGCGATATCGCGGTTGGGCGATTCCGTGGGCTGCGAGCATCGCCTTCGACGCAACTTTGTCCATGGCGATGGCCGAACCGAGAACGCCGCTTCCGACGTATGGGACTCCCATCATCTCGAGGAGTCCCTGAATCGTGCCATCCTCGCCGAGCGGTCCGTGAAGAAGTGGAAACACGATCGTGGTTGCCGCCGCAGTCATCGCAGCAGCAATGACCGGCGTGGGAGAAACAGCGGGACCGACTGGTTCGAGAGAGCGCAGGGAGGCGACTTCATCGACCTGTTGCGAGCCTGGAGTCGACCCTGTCGTCGAGACATGCTCCTGTGACGTCCACATTCGTTCCCACGAAGCCATCGCCGATTCAGCGATGTGCCATTCACCGGATCTGTCGATGCCGATTGCAGTCACCACGTATCGCCGAGGGTCGAGTGCTCGAAGAACATGGGCAGCAGTGACGCAGCTGACATCGTGTTCTGCCGATCGACCGCCGAAGAGGAGGACGACATGAGTTCGGTCGAGCCCTGAGTCGTCCACGGACGAAGGCTATACCTTGGGGCTCGCCCGAGGATTTCTTCGCATGGCGACGTCTTCGGGTTCGTGCGCACGTTCGGCTCACACCTCGCATCGAGAAGTACGCTCGCCCCATGCAGATACCGGAGGGAAAGGCCATGACGCCGGATGACCGATACGCACCGCATCCGGTCTTTCTGACCCACCACGCGCTGCGAATCAAAGGCTTCGCCAAGCCCGAATCTCTCGCGGACATCACAGCCCTCGACGTCGACACGATCGAGCGAAATCTCGAGGAGCTTGCCTCCTCCGGCCATGCTCTGTATCGAGAGGCCCGTTTGCTCTGGCAGTTGACGCCCGAAGGGCGCGAGGCGCATCGACAAGCGTTGGCACACGATGTCAGATCGCTGGCGATCGACGCTCTCGGAGTGCATTATCGGTCGTTCCTCGAAGTCAATGAGCTTTTCAAGTCTCTGTGCGGGGAATGGCAGTTGCGTGACGGTCAGCCGAACGATCATTCGAATCTTGGCTATGACTAATCAGTCATCGAACGCCTCGTGCTTCTCAACCGACATGCGCAACCCATCGTGACATCGATGGCAGGAGTGGTTCCCAGACTTTCGCCGTATGCATCTCGACTCGAGTCGGCATGTCGTAACGTGTCAGCAGGATCACATCACCTGTTCACCGGTGTGATGTGCGGCTCGTTCCACGACATTTGGATGGAGTTGCACGAAGATCTGATTCTGACGCAAGGTATCGATCGTGTGGCAGAGGGGTCATTCTAGGAGGACCTGACCCTTGGAGGACCTGACCGAGTGGGAACAGTGATGCGGGAACAGAGATCTGAAAGTCGCACGATGAAGGACGCACACATCTGGAAGGACGCACACATCTGATGGCCAGGTTCGGGCGAGTGATCACCGCGATGGTGACGCCCTTCGACGTCCATGGAGCCTTGGATCTCGACGCTGCTCGGCGTCTGGCGCGATGGTTGCAGGACAACGGCAATGACGGACTCGTCGTTGCCGGGACAACCGGTGAGGCACCGGTCCTGACCGACCCGGAAAGGCTCGACCTCTTCGCTGCAGTGGTCGAAGCGGTGACCATACCCGTGATCGCAGGGACGGGGACGAATGACACGGCCCACTCCATTCATATGACTCGCGAAGCGGCGAAATTTGGTGTTGCGGGTGCCCTTGTCGTGGCTCCCTATTACAACCGCCCTCCTCAGAGCGGTATCTACGGTCACATTCGGGCCGTTGCCGAGTCCAGCGACCTGCCCGTGGTGGTCTACGACATCCCCGTGCGGACCGGTCGCAAGATCGCAACATCGACCCTCATGAAGTTGGCTCACGAAGTTCCTCGTGTCGTCGGACTCAAAGATGCTGCAGGGAATCCTGGTGAGACGGCGAGCGTGGTCGCATCTGCCCCTCCCGGCTTCGAGGTCTACAGCGGCGATGACGCCATGACGCTGCCGTTGATCGCCGTCGGGGCCGTCGGTGTGATCGGCGTGGCGACTCACTGGTCGGCTCGCGAACATCAGGCGATGTTCGAGGCTTGGGAACGGGGTGACACGGAGGCAGCGAAGCGGATCAATCAGTCGCTCCTCGCGAGCTTCGCCTACGAGACGGGTGACGAGTCGCCGAATCCGATTCCGTCCAAGGTGATGATGAATCTCCTCGGGGTGCCAGTCGGGGAGTGTCGCCTGCCGATGGGACCACCTGCGGACTTCGTGGTCGAGCGGGCTCGTACCGTTCTCGCCGACCTGCAGCAGGTGCGCTCGAAGGGTGAGCGGTGAAGGCTGGATTGGAATCCGCAGGTGGAAAATCTTCGTCGGTACGCCTCGCCTTCTTGGGGGGTCTCGGCGAAATCGGCAGAAACTGCATGGTCGTCGAACAGGACGACAAGCTGCTCCTGATCGACTGCGGGTTGATGTTCCCCGATGCCGACATGCACGGCATCGATCTCGTCCTTCCCGATTTCACCTGGTTGCGCGAGAACGCCGAGCGTGTCGTCGGCTGTGTTGCGACGCACGGCCATGAAGACCACGTGGGAGGTCTCCAGTACCTGCTTCGAGACCTCAGCTTTCCCATTTTCGGTTCTGCTGTGACTCTGGGTCTCGCACGGAATCGAATCGAAGAAGCGGGGCTGATCGACCGAACCGACCTCGTGGTCGTTCGCGACGGTGAACGGAGAATGATCGGACCGTTCGATGTCGAGTTCATTCCAGTGACGCACTCGGTGCCATCAGCGTTCGCAATCGCGATCCACTCTCCTCAAGGTGTTCTCTTGCATTCGGGTGACTTCAAATTGGATCTGACTCCTGTCGACGGACGTCGGACCGATCTGGCTCGAATCGGCGCGTTGGCGTCTGGCCCAGGAATCCGCCTTCTGATGTGTGATTCGACGAATGCAGAAGAAGCAGGTCATTCGCCGAGCGAGACGTCGATCGCGGGAGTCTTGAGGTCGCTCTTTCGTGAGCATCGAAATCAGCGAATCATCACTGCGAGTTTCGCCTCGCACATCCACCGTATTCAGCAGATCATCGACGTCGCAGTCGACGAAGGCCGCAAAGTCGCCACGCTCGGTCGTTCGATGCAGAAGAACGTACGAATGGCGATCGATCTCGGGGTGTTGCGGGTCGCGGAGTCGAGCCTGATCGACATCGAAGAAGCTGACGGCTTGCCGGCGAATCAGGTCTGCATCATCTCGACGGGGAGCCAGGGCGAACCCATGGCTGCTCTGTCGCTCATGGCCCGCGGAGACAGCAAATGGCTGAAAGTCAGCGAACAAGACGTCGTGATTCTCTCGAGCAATGCCATCCCAGGCAACGAAGCGAATGTTTCCCGGGTGATCGACGGACTCTTGCGCCTCGGTGCGGAGGTCGTCCATTCCGGTATCGCGGATGTCCATGCAACGGGTCATGCGCAGGCCGATGAGATCAAGACGTATCTCTCGATCATTCGTCCCGAGTTCTTCATTCCTGTCCACGGCGAGTATCGCCACCTCGTCGCCAATGCCAAGTTGGGCGAGTTGATGGGGGTTCCGAAAGCGAACGTGATGTTGTGCGAGGACGGGGACGTCGTCGAACTCGATCGAGACGGCTTGGCGAACGTCGGACGAGTCCCGGCTGGATACCTGTACGTCGATGGAATCGTTGGGGATGTGGGGCAGGGAGTTCTTCGTGATCGTCGTGTTCTCGCCGAAGAGGGCGTCGTGGTGGTCGTGGTCACCGTCGACATCGGAAGCGGCAAGGTCATCACCGGTCCGGAAATCATCACACGCGGATGGGTGTACGCACCCGAAGCCGAAGACCTTCTGGATGAGGCATGTGATCTGGTGGAGCAAGCAGTCGAGAAGGCGTTGTCGGCTGGTGTACGCGATGTTGAAAGTCTGGAAAAAGATGTCCGCCGAGCGGCCGGAAAGTTCGTCAACGAGCGAACCAAGCGACGTCCGATGATCGTTCCCGTCGTCATGGAAACCTGAGTGGCTGGATCCGTTCAGCCGCCTCGCCGAGTCCTGCACATCGCTCTCGTCCTCGCAAGCGTGTGGCTGGCCGCGTGTTCCTCGGATTCGACGTCGGAGCCGTTGGCCATCGATGACATCGACGAGGCAATCTCGGCAGTCGGTGAGCATTTCGACGCCGATGTCGACTTCTACGAGATCAATGCGACGTCGGATGGAGTGAACCTCTTCGTCAGTTGGACGGGGGCCGACGAAAGTCCGGCTGTCGTGCAAGCGCGCTTCACGAGAGCTGGCGGCCTTGTCGTCGCCGATGAATCGGTTCCGGCGGACGGTCCGGTCTTTCGAGGATCCGCCGTCGAGTTCGACCCCGACTCCATCATCGAAACAGCAATCTCGGAGTTGTCGACAGCACAATCGCGCATGTTCATCATCACCGCGTTGGGTGACGCTGCAAGCGGTTCGCCGAGCGATCGAGTGTCCTATCGATTGATCATGGAATCCCAGCGCGGAGGGAGACTTGTCGTCTTTCTCGACTCTCGAGGGACGGTTCTCGGGTCCGACGTCATGGAGTGAATGCATCGGTGGCGATGATGAATCCATCGTCGGATGTCGACGAGCGGATTGCCCCGATAGCAACTCGAGCCATTGCTAGCGTTCAGTCGATGGCCACTTCGCAACCGCGTTCACGAGGATCATCGGCGTCGAGTCGATCATCGTCTTCTCGGACCTCCGGTGGTCGATCCTCGAATTCTCGGACTTCCGCGTCACGAGCCACGAATGGCCGGAGCAAGAACAGTCGACCTCAGGAGAGTGCGGAACCGGCGATCGTGAGGCGCTCAGGCGGCAACTCAGGAGAGGTTCGTCGCGCATTGAGCGAACGCGAACACGAATTCGCAGCAATTGGTTTGATCGTGCTCGGCATTCTCGTCGGACTCGCCGTCTATGCCCGTCTCGCCGGTCCCGTTGGGGAGGGAGCCAATACCGGTCTCGGTGCTGTCCTCGGATTGGGGAGATTCGCATTGGCCCCGATCCTCGTCGCAATGGGCGTCGCGCTCCTGCGTGGAGACGAAGCGCCGAGTCGGGTCCGTCTGGCTGCCGGGTGGGGAGGCATCGTCCTGTCTCTTCTCGGGATCCTCCACGTCCTGCGCGGCCCGCGGTCGTACACGGGGATCGACGAGATCGAACGAGCAGGTGGTTGGGTCGGCGCTGCGTTCGGTGAAACGCTGAGGGCTCTGATCGGGCCAGTCGGAGCGGTCCTGGTGAGCATCGCCGTCGCGGTGGGCAGCGCGCTGCTTCTGACGACGCTCGGCCTCAAGGCAATTCTCCTCGCATTGAGAGATGTGTCGGTCAATGCATTCCGTGGAGCGACCGATGCGAGCGGCCGGATGTGGGAAAGAGCCGCCACGCTCGATGAATCCGATCGCACCTCGGATCATCAACGGGCTGAAGATGACTCCGCCGACACCGACGACGACGAGCCGGAAGACGAAACCGTCTACGACGTCGAAGCAGATGAAGAACCAGAAGTCGATGTCGATCCGACTCCTGAAGCGCGGCCCCGATCGAAGACTCCTGAGGTGGAACGACCTGCAACCCAGGGTCGACTCGAGAACGTGAAAGCTCCGAAGAATGGCCAATGGAGTCTTCCGCCAGCTTCGTATTTGAGCAAGACCGGCAAACAAGCAGTGGACCAAGCCGACGTCGAACGCCGCGGTCGAGATCTCGAAGAGGCATTGTCCGCTCACGGAGTCGACGTCAAACTCGTGGATCGGACGGTTGGCCCCACAGTCACGCGTTACGAACTCGAACTCGGCCCTGGCGTCAAGGTTGCACGTGTGACCAGTCTGCAAAAGGACATCGCATATGCGATGGCCGCCACGGATGTGCGAATCCTCGCTCCGATTCCCGGTCGTTCGGCCATTGGAATCGAAGTCCCGAACAGGACTCGCCAGCTCGTCTCTCTCGGTGACTTGGTGTCATCGGCCGAGTCCAAGGTGGCGAATCATCCCCTCGATGTCGCAATCGGAAAAGACATTGCAGGCCGGTCCGTATTCCTGAATCTGGCGACGACTCCGCACCTGCTGATCGCCGGTGCGACGGGTGCAGGAAAGTCGAGTGGCATCAACTGCATCATCACATCGCTTCTGATGCGCACGACCCCGGATCAAGTGCGGCTGATTCTCATCGACCCCAAGCAGGTCGAAATGGGCCAGTACGCCCGCTTGCCACATCTCCTGACGCAGCCGGTCACCAATCCCAAGAAGGCAGCGAATGCTCTCGGTTGGGCAGTGCGCGAAATGGAGAAGCGCTACGACCTCCTGTTCGAAATGGGCTACCGCGACATCACCGGTTACAACGCGGCATTCGACCGAGGAGAGATCACAGCTGAAATCGGGTCCGACCGCGAGTTCGAACGCATGCATTACATCGTCGTGGTGGTCGACGAGTTGAACGACCTGATGATGGTGGCGGCGCGTGATGTCGAGGAGAGCATCACGCGCATCGCGCAAAAGGCCCGTGCAGTCGGAATTCACTTGGTCGTCGCGACACAACGGCCTTCGGTGAACGTCATCACCGGAGTCATCAAAGCGAACGTCCCGGCTCGTATGGCCTTCGCAGTGTCTTCCCAGACCGACAGTCGCGTCATCCTCGATCAAATCGGTGCCGAGAAGCTGGTCGGCAAGGGCGACATGCTCCTGCTGCCAGGGAACTCGTCGATCGCTCAGCGAATCCAGGGCTGCTGGGTCGAAGAAGAAGAAGTCCGCAAAGTCGTCACACACTGGCGCAAGCAGGCTCCGGTGCAGTACGTCAGCGGAGTCGAAGGCGACGAGCCGGCTGCGGGCAGCGCTGCGGGTCGAGCCATCACCGAGAGTGCCATCACTGAAGGTTCCTCCGATGACGGTGATGATGCGCTGGTGAAGCGAGCAATGGAACTGGTCGTGCGCAGTCGCCTCGGGTCGACGTCGATGTTGCAGCGCAAACTCGGTGTCGGATTCGCCCGGGCAGGAAGAATCATGGACCTTCTCGAACAGCGAGGAGTCGTCGGACCGAGTGTCGGCAGCAAGGCTCGAGAGGTGCTGATGACCGTGGAGGAATTCGAAGCGCTGTAGTTCCGTGACCCCCGCCGTCAGGTGTACCGTGAAGCGAATTCAGAGGTGCACGTTCACGGGTATCGCATTCACTGAATGCGGTCGGCCGACAGGGGGAAGAATGGACATGATCGAAGTCGCGAGTGGTTTGCGCTTTCCGGAAGGGCCCATTGCCATGAACGATGGCAGCGTCGTGCTGGTCGAGATGTTCGGCCCACGAGTGACGCGAGTGAAGCCCGATGGCTCCACCGAATCAGTGGCAGAGATCGAGGGGGGTCCGAACGGCGCGGCGATCGGACCCGATGGTGCGCTCTACTTGTGCAACAACGGAGGATGTTTCACCGAAGTGGACTTCGGCGGACTCAGTCTTCCCGGCCCCTTCGATCCAAGTCGGTACATCGGCGGACGAATTCAAAAAGTCGATCTGTCGACGGGTCGAGTGACCGATCTGTACACGCAATGCGATGGTCGTCCGTTGCGCGCACCCAATGACCTCGTCTTCGACACTCACGGTGGCTTCTATTTCACCGACCATGGAATACGCGATGTCGCAGCCCGTACGGCAGACCTCACCGGCATCTACTACGCGAAAGCTGATGGATCTGCGATTTCCGAGATCGCATTCCCTGTCGAGGGGCCCAACGGAATTGGGCTTTCGCCCGACGGATCGGTTCTCTACTGGGCCGAGACGCACACGGGACGGGTGTTCAAACGCGCGATCGTCGAACCGGGAGTTCTTGCGCCGACAGCGCCGGGGGACACGAGCGTCGTCCTTCATGGTTTGCCCGGAATGCAACTTCTCGACTCTCTCGCAGTGGACGGAAGCGGCAATGTGTGCGTTGCCACGTTGATCAACGGGGGAGTATCGGTGATAGCTCCCGACGGACACCTCGTCGAGCATGTTCCGACGGGGGACCTGTTGACGACGAACATCTGCTTCGCTGCCGATGGATCCGACACCGCCTATGTGACTTTGTCCGGGACTGGACGTCTGGTGAAGATGCCGTGGTCGCACGGAGGACTGCGCCTGGCTCACTCCGCGTGAGGTCGGCGATTCTTCGATCGCCCAGTTCTGTCGGCAGATAGCCTCTCCTGCGTGACCTCAGCCAGACGTTTCTACATCGAAACTCTGGGATGTCCGAAGAATCAGGTCGATTCGGACAAGTTGACGGGTTCGCTCCTCGCAGATGGTTTGACGCCTGTCGGATCACCCGAGCAAGCCGACCTCGTCGTGGTCAACACATGTGCTTTCATCGACGAGGCGCGGCGGGAATCGATCGACACGATTCTTGCCCTCGACGAACGTCGAACGTCAGGGTCGTCGCTCGTCGTCACCGGGTGTATGGCTGAACGCTACGGCGACGAACTTGCTCGGGAACTTCCCGAGGTGGACCTCGTTGCCGGATTCGGTGTTCGTCTGAACGTGCTCGACGCGAAACCCGATGGTGCAGCACAGCGCAATCGCACGTTGATTCCCGTTTCGGTCCAGCCGGTGCCGGAACTCGATCTTTTGAATCTTCCAAGACCGCGTAGTGCGGTGCCGTGGGCCTATGTGAAGATTGCAGAAGGATGCGACAGGCAGTGCGGCTTCTGCGCCATCCCGAGTTTTCGGGGACCTCAGCGCAGTCGGGATGTCGAGTCGATTTTGAGCGAGGTGGACGATCTCGGAGTGCGAGAAGTCGTTCTCGTGGCACAGGATCTCGCAAGCTACGGAAAGGACCGCCCGAGTGACCTCGGAGCTGGGAGCATCGTCGACCTGGTGAATCGGGTGGCACGTAAAGTCGATCGGACTCGGCTGTTGTACTTGTATCCGAGCGACTTGTCCGACGCCCTCATCGATGCGATCTGTTCCACCGGCGTGCCCTATTTCGATTTGTCGCTCCAGCACGTGAGCAAGCCGCTCTTGCGTCGCATGCGACGGTGGGGTGACGGTCGCAGATTCCTCGATCGCATCGACGCGATCCGCAGTCGGGAGCCGGACGCTGCTTTTCGGAGCAATTTCATCGTCGGCTATCCGGGTGAGACCGAGGAAGATCACGACCAGCTTCTCGATTTCATCGAGCAGGCTCAGCTCGACTGGTGCGGGTTCTTCGCCTATTCACCCGAAGACGGAACATACGCGGTCGATCTCGACGGTCAGGTTCCGGACTCGCTCGTACGCGAGCGCCTCGCCGAACTCGGTGAACTCCAGGATGCCATCACGGCGCGACGCCGAGACGAGTTGATCGGGCGCACGATCGAAGTTCTCGTCGATTCACCGGGAGAAGGGCGCAGTCATCGTGAGGCTCCGGAGATCGACGGCATCGTCGAAATTCCGATGAATCTCGAGGTCGGTACCTTGTGCGAAGTAACCGTCACATCCGCTGTCGGGCCGGACCTTCAGGCCGAGTAGGCGACGTTGTCGACGGCGCGGGCGTGAGTTTTCAGCGACTTCGCACCAGCAGAAGCTGATTCTCAAAGGCTTCTCGGGGACGTGCAGGTGTTTGTGGCAGGCTTGAAGGATGCCCGTCGACCCGAATGCCATTGCCACATGGGCCAACGCTGTCACGGTCGGTCGAATCCTCGTTGCGCCGTTGATGTTCCTGGTGATTCCCGATGAGCCAGGCGGGTCTTGGCTCTCGATCGCTATCTGGACCATCTTGTGCTCGAGCGACGGCGTCGACGGCTATCTTGCCCGGCGCCACGGTGCGACGCGATCAGGCGCCTTCCTCGATCCTCTCGCCGACAAGGTGCTCGTGCTCGGCGCAATGTTCGCGCTCGTCAACAAGGACATCTTCTGGGTCGTACCCGTTCTGATCATTGCGTTTCGCGAGATTGCGATCAGCATGTATCGCGTCGTTGCTGGGGCACACGGCATCAGCATGCCGGCGAGCAAGATCGCCAAATGGAAGACGTTCGCTCAGCAGTTGAGTGTGGGTTTTGCGCTCATCCCGTTCACAGCGGAAGGCGCAACTTGGGTGTGGTTGTGGCTGCTGTGGATCTCGGTCGTGTTGACAGCAGTGAGCGGCATCCAATACGTCTGGGAAGCACAGAGACAGCGGCGCCGAAGCAAGGGAGGCTGAGTGCGCTGCGCAGTCGTTGCCGTCGGAACAGAGTTGTTGCTCGGCCAGATCACTGACACGAACTCGGCATGGATCGGCGAACGACTCGCTGCCAGTGGAATCGACTCGTTGCTCCAGGTCAAGGTGGGAGACAATCTCGCACGGATCGTCGACATCGTCGAACACGTCCTGCGCGAGTCCGATGCTGTCATCATGTGCGGCGGACTCGGTCCCACGCACGACGACTTGACTCGGGAAGCCATTGCGGACGTCATGGGTGTCGTGCTCGAGCCGGATGAGGCTGTCGCCGATGTGATTCGTCAGATGTTCGCAGCACGAAACCGTCCGATGCCCGAAAACAACTTGCGGCAGGCTCTCGTTCCGCGCGGAGCGACAGTCATCCCCCAGACGCGCGGGACCGCGCCGGGGCTGATCTGTCCGATCGGGAACAAGGTCATCTATGCGGTCCCTGGCGTGCCCCATGAAATGCAGGACATGGTCGACAGGGTCATCCTCGACGACCTGCGCGCTCGCAGCGGTGACCGCAGCGTGATCCTGAGCAGGGTCATCCGCACGTGGGGCGAGAGTGAGAGCGGATTGAACGAGCGTCTTTACGGACTGATCGAAGAACTCGAACGGATCGGGAACCCGACGCTCGCGTTCTTGGCGAGTGGCTGGGAAGGAATCAAGGTCCGTTTGACGGCAAAGGGAGACGGTGAGGGAAGCGTCGTTGCGCTCCTCGACACATGGCAGCAGAGGGTGCTCGACATCGTCGGGGACCTCGTCTTCGGTTTCGACTCGGACAACATGGAAGCTGTTGTTCTGAGAGATTTTGCGCAGCGGGGACTGACACTCGGTCTTGCCGAGTCGGTGACCGGCGGTCTCGTGTGCGGTCGTCTGACATCGGTGCCCGGTTCGAGCGATGTCGTGCGCGGCGGGGTCGTGTCCTACTCGAGCGAGGTGAAATTCGATGTACTCGATGTCGAGCCGGGGCCGGTTGTCTCCGAGGCGGCCGCACGCCAGATGGCGCGGGGGGCTCTTCGAGTCCTGGGCTGCGACATCGCATTGGCTCTGACCGGGGTAGCGGGTCCCGCTGAGCAGGACGGCCAACCCGTCGGAACTCTGTGGGTGGCTGCTGCGGCTCGAAATGGAATGGACATTGCCAAGTCGTTTCGACTGCCCGGCGTGAGGGATCAGATGCGGCAAATGTCGGTGATCACAGCCCTCGATTTCCTCCGACGCAATTTCTCCGACCTGGCAACCTCCATCGACTCGCCGACATGACCGGGTGTCGCAGTCGGTGCCACTCAAATGAACCTCCACTAGCCTGAAATCGCTGCCCTCGTAGCTCAGCTGGACAGAGCAACGGCCTTCTAATCCGTAGCGCGCACGTTCGAATCGTGCCGAGGGCGCCCAG
>JBDLRO010000078.1:0-3246 GCA_039800025.1 Actinomycetota bacterium
GCAGCACTGTCATGGGTGATCGTCGTTGCCGTACCGATCGTGGCTGTTCTCCTCGGCATCGTCATCTCGAAGATGGTGCCGAACTTCCGCAAAATGCAGGAATTCATCGACCGCATCAATGAGATTCTGCGTGAGCAGTTGACGGGTGTGCGCGTCGTGCGGGCATTCGGACGCGAAGACGACCAGATGGAGAAGTTCCGCGCTGGCAATGCACTGCTGACTGCAACGGCGCTGCGCGGCGGTCGTTTGATCGGGCTGCTGTTTCCGACAGCCACGCTGGTCGTGAATCTGTCGAGCGTGGCGGTCGTCTGGCTCGCAGGCGGTCGTATTGCCGACGGTCGGATGGACGTCGGATCTCTCGTCGCGTATCTCACCTACCTCACTCAAATTCTGATGGCAGTCCTGATGGCGACGTTCATGGCGGCCTTGCTGCCGCGCGCGTCGGTGAGCGCCGAACGCATTCAGGAGATCCTGTCGACCGAATCGTCGATTCGACATTCGGTGGCTCCCGTCACAGAGATCGACGGGCCGATTCGTCTCGAGCTTCGTCATGTCGGTTTTCGCTATCCCGGCGCCGATGAGCCCGTGCTCTCGGACGTCAGTGTGGCCGTGAACGCCGGCGAGACGTTGGCCATCATCGGCAGCACTGGATCCGGCAAGACGACTCTCGTCAACATCATGGCTCGCCTCATCGATCCAACGGAGGGGGACGTCCTCATCAATGGGGTCGATCTGACGCGACTCGCACCCGACGTCCTCGGTTCGCTGTACGGATACGTGCCGCAACGCCCGTACCTGTTCTCGGGAACGATCGCTTCGAATCTGCGCTATGGAAAAGATGAAGCGACGGAAGCCGAGATGTGGGAGGCGCTCGACATCGCCCAAGCCACTGAATTCGTGCGGGAACGCGGGCTCGACGCCCCGATTGCCCAGGGCGGGGCGAACGTGTCGGGAGGCCAGCGTCAGCGCCTGTCGATCGCTCGCGCAGTCATCCGCCGTCCCCGGATCTACATCTTCGACGACGCCTTCTCGGCTCTCGACCTCGCAACAGATGCCCGACTTCGGGCGAGTCTGCAACCCCACCTGAGCGAAGCTGCAACGGTGATCATCGGCCAGCGAGTTTCGACGATTCGCCACGCCGATCGAATCATGGTGCTCGAAGACGGTCGAGTCGTCGGACTCGGAACCCACGCCGAACTCGAAGAAACCTGTGCGACGTATCAGGAGATCCTTGCATCGCAAGCGATGACTGCAGAGGTGGGTCGATGAGCGGCGACACGAACTCGGAGCCCTCGGTTCGATCCGGCGCGACCGTTTCCGAGTTGCGGTCCGGTCGATTCAACACGGTCGGAGTGCCGACGGAAAAGTCGAAGAACTTCTCAGGCACGTTGAAACGCCTCATGAGGAGGATGGCGCGCGATCAGATCCTCGTCGGCGTCATCTTCGCCATGGCCGTCACGAGTGTGGTGCTGACGGTGATCGGGCCGAGAATTCTTGGCCGGGCGACGGACATCGTGTTCGATGGAGTGCGGGGCCGCACTGACGGTGTCGACTTCGGGGCACTGCATCGCACATTGTGGGAGGCGGCTGGGCTGTATCTCGCAGCTTATCTTCTGGCGTACGGCCAGGCGTTCGTGCTGTCCGGCGTCGTGCAGCGCACCATGTTCCGTCTGCGCCGCGATATCGAGGCCAAACTGCATCGCCTTCCGCTCGGATACATCGACCGTCATGCTCGGGGTGATCTTCTCAGTCGAGTCACCAATGACATCGACAACATTTCGCAAAGCTTGCAGCAGTCTCTCAGCCAGTTGGTGACCTCACTGCTCACGATTCTCGGTGTCACCGTGATGATGTTCGTGGTGTCTCCGATTCTGGCCATCATCGCTCTCATCACGATTCCACTGTCAGTGGTGACGATGAAGCAGATTGCCGGTCGTTCGCGTCAGAGGTTCATCGACCAGTGGCGACATACGGGCGACCTCAACGGACTCATCGAGGAAGCATTCACCGGCCACGCCATTGTCAAGGTTTTTGGGCGTCAGCACGAGACCGAACAGCGATTCGCTGTGATCAATGAGCGACTGCAACGAGCCGGCTTCGGCGCGCAGTTCATGTCCGGTTCGATTCAGCCGGCGATGATGTTCCTCGGCAACTTGAACTACGTCGCCATTGCCGTTGTCGGGGGTATTCGAGTTGCAAATGGACAACTCAGTCTCGGTGATGTGCAGGCCTTCATCCAGTATTCGCGCCAATTCACACAACCGCTCACCCAGACGGCGTCGATGTTCAACGTGCTGCAATCGGGTGTTGCATCCGCTGAGCGGGTGTTCGAACTGCTCGATGCGAAGGAGCAGTCACCCGATGTGTCGGTCAGCGATGTCGAAGTGGCGCCATCACGCGGACGTGTCGAGTTCGAGCACATTTCGTTCTCCTACGATCCGAAACAGCCGTTGATCACGGACTTGTCGCTCGTTGCCGAACCCGGACAGACAATCGCGATCGTGGGACCGACAGGAGCGGGCAAGACCACTCTCGTCAACTTGTTGATGAGGTTTTATGACCTGACCGGTGGGCGGATCACGCTCGACGGCCGTGACATCGCAGAGATGTCCCGCCATGACGTGCGGTCGCAGTTCGGCATGGTTCTGCAGGACACCTGGCTCTTCAACGGCACAATTCGCGACAACATCGCTTTTGGCCGACCTCAGGCATCAGAGGAAGAGATTCGTGCAGCGGCCAAGGCGGCGTATGTCGACCGTTTCGTGCATTCGCTGCCCTTCGGCTACGACACGTTGATCACCGAGGATGGTCAGTCGGTCAGCGCGGGCGAGAAGCAGTTGATCACGATTGCTCGAGCATTCCTCGTGGATCCGACCATCCTGATCCTCGATGAGGCGACGAGTTCGGTGGACACTCGCACGGAAGTATTGATCCAAAAGGCGATGCACGCGTTGCGGTCGGGGCGAACATCTTTCGTCATTGCTCACCGACTGTCGACAATTCGAGACGCGACGATCATCCTGGTGATGGAGAGTGGCTCGATTGTCGAACAGGGATCACACGACGAATTGCTCGCTCGTCACGGCGCCTACCACCGGCTCCATCAGTCGCAATTCGTCGCGCCGACGGGCAGTGTGGACTGAGTTGAGAAGCCGAAATGTCTGAATTTCCCTGCATCGATGGGGCGACCTCTCGGTGAATCGGTAGACATATACCTGTGCGTGAGCAGGATCTCCTCGACTGGGA
>JBDLRO010000079.1:0-3308 GCA_039800025.1 Actinomycetota bacterium
GCCCCAACCGTGTCCAAGGGGTGTTGCACAGTAGGAGAAATCTCCCGAGCGACATCCGTACTGAATACGGACGAGAGAGCGACACGCAAGACAACACGACACGTCACAACACTCGATTCACACACGCCCACGTTTGCCATGCCCGACTGTGGGAGCAGCCCTCACGCCTGCGGTGATTTTCGGAAACGTTCTTGAGAATTTCTTCCTGCGAGAGTCTTGTGCCGGACGCGAAAGTGCCCGAGCCGCACGTCGCGGCCCGGGCACCTCACACCTCATCTCACGTGCCGAAGCACGCAAGCATCACTTCTCTTCGGCAGCCGTTCGTGCCTTGGCGATTCCGAGGATCATCAAGCCATACAGAGCCTTGGCGGTGACGTCGGCAACCGTGTAGCCGACCTGACGCAGCACCTCCAGAGTCTCCGAGGACTCGTCGAAGATCGGGAAGAGGTAGGCAACCGGGTAGACGAGCCATGTTCCGAGCAGAACGTACGTCGCCTTCTTGATCGCACCGGACACTGCACCCGACTCACGCTTCGACGCTTCCTTCAACTGTCCGTAAAGGACATAGAGGATGTAGACGAACGGCACCATTGCCAGTGCCCACCACAGCCACTTCGTACCTTCTTCGGCTGACACCTCACCCGGGTATCCGAGAGCGATCATCAGCACGGTGGCTGGCACGAGCTTCCACATCAGCGACTTGCGGACCGCTGCGGCAACGCCGAGCACGATCAGCAACTCGATGACGAGCAACGGCACGGTGATCAGCCAGTCCGCGTAGCGGTACCCCTCGTTCATCTTTCCGTCGGCGAAGCCTGAGAAGATGCGGAAGTAGTGGTAGCCGGCAATACCGACGACGACAGCCGACACGGCCACGCCTGCACGGTAGGCCTTCGCCACACTGTTGATCTGCGTGAGAAAGTAAACGAACGCACCGAGCATGACTGCGGTGCCGAACGACAATGCGTTGTAGACGAGCGTGTACTTGTCGCCCGTCAACATGACTTCTGTCATTGTGAACCCTCCTGGTTCGTTTCTTTGAAACCCAAACACTGGGTTGGCACAGACTGACACTCCAAACGGCCTGAAGCATCACTGGACGGGCGCATCCGGTGCCCCATGAGACGGATGTCTACCGGCCGGTAACTCTGCGCCCCGTTATCCCGGGCGACTCCGAGCCGACGGTGATCCGACGAATTTCAGCTGTTGTTGGCAGCCCATTCCCGGGCTCGCTGGATGCCGTACATGAAGGCCCCCGAGAGGACGACGAAAAAAATCACGGATCCGAACGCGAATAGTGCACCTTGGGACATGATTCAGCTCTTTCTCGAGTCAGAGGCAATGAGGAAGTTCCCAAGAGCCAGGATCGACGGAACCCACACACCGACGAAGATGCCATTGAGCCGGTCTTCGATCTCCGCGCCGTTCGCGAAGAACAGCCACACGCTGAGTACCAAACTGGCGCCAGCCGTGAGAAGGGTCGTAACGCGCAGAATTGTGGTGGATTTCATGTTCGAACCTTACCCGTCTTCCTCGCGGCATGAGTGAAACTCCGAGTGAACTTCTCCCTCTCCGAATGACGTGCTCTCACATTCATTCACAAGCGAGCGAACACTCCTGGGTCCGACGCAATGACTAGCGGCGAAGGCGCAAGCTGTTCGTCACCACGAACACACTGCTCGATGCTCAGCTATCGGCTCGAACTACTGCGTGACCCTCGCGGACGAGTTTCGCAATGACGCGATTTTCGCCCAAACCCTCGCCAATCCCGACTACGAGATCCTTTCCCAACGCATTCGCGAGTTTCTCCAACGTCTCGAGGGTCGGGCGAACACCGCCGCTCTCCATTCGAGCGATCGCCGATTGCGCGGTGCCCATTCGATTGGCGAGTTCGGCTTGAGTCAGACCCGCATCCATTCTCAGCCGGTACACGAGTTCGCGAAATTGGGTCATCCGTTGTTCATCATCGAGGACTTTTGCGTGTCCAGCAACGTCAGGTCGGCGTACGTTCCTCCACTTGACGTGACTACTCATGTCGCCCCTCCTCGTTCATGTGTGCCGTTCTACATCTCTCGAACGCCCGTCGCGCTCGTTGAACATGGAGAAACTCGATACCACGTTGCTTGATGAAGACCGTCAACAGGATGATTGCTCTGCCGGGAGCAATCCAATACGTAACTCTGATGTATTGCCCTCCGAGTCGAAAGCGTAACTCTCTCAGCTTCCCGTGCAACTGCCGAGTATGTGGCTCGTCGAGTAGTGTCCGAGAATTCGATACGAGGAGTTCAAACTCCCGCTGGGCTCACCGGCGCAAGCGCAGGCTGTTCGTCACCACGAACACACTGCTCAGCGCCATCGCAAGACCAGCAATCACCGGGTTCATCAACCCGGCAACGGCAAGTGGAATCGCTGCAACGTTGTAAGCGAACGCCCAGAATAAATTCCCCTTGATCGTGCGCAACGTGCGTCGGCTCAACTCGAGAGCTTCGGGCACCACGGACAAGTCACCGCTCACGATCGTCAGATCGCCGGCCTCCATTGCTGCGTCCGTTCCCGTGCCCATCGCGATGCCGAGATCTGCTGCAGCCAACGCGGCAGCGTCGTTGACTCCGTCACCGACCATCGCCACGTGCTTGCCGGCAGCCTGCAACGCAACGACTCGATCCATCTTGTCGGCAGGCAACACACCTGCCTGGTAATCGTCGATTCCCACGTGACGGGCGATCGTCGCCACGGCCTCGGGAGCGTCACCCGACATCACCATCGGATGGATGCCCATCTGCCGCAACTTCTCGATCACGCCCGCTGCTTCGGGCTTGATGCGGTCCCGCAGTGCGAAGCGCACAGTCGGCACACCGTCGATCGACGCATCGATCACGGTCGCGCCCACGTAGAACGCTGAACCCGTCATTCGTCCGGCTCGCACCTGACGTCCATTGGCCACTGCCGACACGCCGATACCCGGCTCGTTCACGAATCCGTCCACTCGCACGGAGGCGGAATCGACGCCCAAGTCGTGCAGACCAGCCACGATCGCCCGAGCGAGAGGATGTTCACTTCGCGACTCGACGGCATGCACCAATTCGAGCACCTGTCGACGATCGCGCACCGGCGCCAGGAAGTCGACGTCCACGAGGGACATCGATCCGGTCGTGAGCGTGCCGGTCTTGTCGAGCACCATCGTGTCGACCGACCGAGTCGCTTCGAGCACATGCGCGCCCTTGATGATGATGCCGTCACGTGCAGCCCGACCCGTGCCGACGAGCAACGCGACTGGCGTTGCGAGACCCAAGGCACAGGGACACGCG
>JBDLRO010000080.1:0-13837 GCA_039800025.1 Actinomycetota bacterium
TCTCCAAATTCGTGGTCGTTCCACTCTCCGAGCCCGCTTCACCGCAAGCCTGGGAAGACCATCTGCAGGAGGCTGCGAGTCGATTACTTCCCCTGCAGACGTGACTGCGAACATGGGTGCATCATGAAGTACCCCGAAGGCAGTGATCTGCGCTACGACCAGGTTCGCATCGAACTCGGAGCTGCCGTGCGCCGACTCGGTCACGCGGTGATCGGACACGAAGTCGACATCCAGACCATGGAGGAGACGAAGGCACTCCTGAACGAGATCAGCGAATCCTTCGAACTCGAACAGCCGAGGTTCCGCGAGTTTTCTCATTTCTCGGGTGGCCACGAAGGAGAGGTCCCCGACCACGCACGTCTGACGAGCCATGTCTCCCGACCGGGCTCAGGATGGGGAAGCCCCCACGGGCTCGAAATGGTGGTGCACCGCCGAGGTGACAAGATCGAGGCCGTCTTCACGCTCGGAGCTTCACATGAGGGCGCGCCTCAGCGCAGCCACGGTGGAATCGTTGCTCTTGCGTTCGATGACGCAATGGGATTCGTCCTGAATGTCTTGAAGATCATGGCGTTCACTGGTGAACTGAAGATTCGCTACCACGCTCCGACGCCGCTCAAGCGCGAACTCGTTCTCGAGGCATGGCTCGATCGGAGGGAAGGCCGCAAACTCTTCATCGATGCTCACCTTCGCGAAAACGTTCCGGATTCACCGGTTCTGGCATCTGCTCGAGCCATTTTCATCGCGATCGAAAGCTACTGAGCCATGCCCGTGATCTCCATCGCGCAGGCGCTCGCCGACAACGCCACTCGGGAGCCGAGCCGTGCTGCGGTGACATGTGGAGACGAATCGATCAGTCGCGTCGAACTCGAACGCCGTTCGAATCGACTTGCGCGGGCCTATGCCGAACTCGGTGTCACCGAGGGACGGTACGTGACCGTGGCTCTCGCCAACTCCGTCGAATTCTTCGTGGCATGCGCTGCGATCTGGAAACTGGGTGCGACTCCGCAACCCGTCAGCTACCGACTTCCCGATCGCGAACGCCAGGCAATCGTCGAATTGGCCGATGCTGCCCTGGTCGTGGGAGTCGATCGTGATGCTCATCCCACCCGACGATGCGTTCCGATGGGATTCGTTCCGGATGAGTCGCTCGACGATTCTCGACTGCCCGACGTCGTGTCACCTGCTTGGAAAGCACCGACGTCCGGCGGGTCGACTGGCCGTCCGAAACTCATCGTCGCCGGCGACCCGGGAACGGTGAACGTCGGCGTTCCCGGAATGGGACAGCGAGTCGACGGAGTCGTGTGCATCCCAGGTCCGCTCTACCACAATGCTCCGTTCTCTTTCGCCAGCACTGGCCTGTTCCAGGGAAATCATGTCGTGTTGCTCCCGCAATTCGATGCCGAGGCGACATTGGCAGCGATCGACCGGCATCGCGCCGACTGGATCTTGTTCGTGCCGACGATGATGTCGCGCATCTCGCGCCTACCGGAACCGGTCAAGGCCAAGTACGACGTGTCGAGCCTCGCTGTCGTCTGGCACATGGCCGCGCCTTGCCCGCCGTGGCTCAAGGAAGAGTGGTGCAACTGGCTCGGACCCGAAAAGATCTTCGAGCTCTACGCAGGAACCGAAGCGCAAGCAGTGACGATCATTCGCGGCGACGAATGGCTCGAACATCGCGGTTCGGTCGGAAGGTGTGTCACCGGAGAGATGAAGGTTCTCGATCCGGACACTTTCGAGGAGCTGCCGACAGGTTCCGTCGGCGAAATCTTCATGCGAAACAATCGCACGACCTATCGGTATCTGGGTGCGGATGCCCGTCGGTCTCCCGATGGATGGGAGAGCCTCGGTGACCTCGGTCGAATCGACGCCGAAGGATTCGTCTATCTCACCGATCGACGGGGAGACATGATCTTGTCGGGTGGCGCCAACGTCTATCCGGCCGAAGTCGAGATCGCCCTGTCCGAACATCCGAACGTGGTGTCATCGGCCGTGATCGGCCTTCCCGACGAGGACCTCGGAAGCCGAATTCATGCAATCGTGCAGACCTCGGCCGCCGTGGGCGAGGACGAACTTCGACAGTTCTTGTCCGACCGCCTCGTGCGCTACAAGATTCCCCGGTCCTTCGAGTTCGTCGACCACGCGGTACGTGACGATGCGGGAAAAGTCAGGAGATCCGCCCTTCGCGAAGAGCGAACCTGACGAAACTTCTGAATTTCGGCAAGACTGAGGCCATGTTCGTTTCCGGGTCATTCTCTCGTTCATTCCCTCGTCGCCTTTCGACCATCGGAGTGATCGGTCTCGTCCTCACGTCGGCGTCGTGCGCCAATCGTGATCCGTCACTGGATGGTCCGACGGCGTCGACGGGATGGTCGAGCGTCGCTCCGTCATCATCGTCGGCCCCGGAAGGCACCATCACCTTCGGCGATCTCGAATCACCATGTGGTCCCGCACCTGCTGGTCTCACCCCATCGATCGACGACAGCGATGCGAATGGATCGCTGTCCGCGATCCGAGTTGCGACTGCCTCCGACAAGGGGGCGGCCCTCGCTCCTGGTTTGAACGGGGAGATGTACGACGCAGCGATTGCTTTCTCGTCGTGGTGCAATGCCCAAGGCGGCATCGCCGGTCTTCCCCTCGAGATCATCGATGCCGACGCGAAGTTGTTCGAAGTTCCCGCTCAGATCGAGAACATCTGCTCCAACGCCTTCGCCATGGTGGGGGGCGGATTCGCATTCGACGACCAAGTGTTCCCCCGTTTCCACGAGTGTCGCATGATCGACGTACCCGGGTTCGTCGTCACCACTCCGAAGAGCCAATCGGACAACATGGTCGCGGCAATGCCCAATCCGTCGAATCGCAAGGACGGAGGCTGGTTCCGTTGGGCGACAACAGTCGCCCCTGAAGACATGCTGGCCTTCGCAACCGTGTACGCCGATGTCCTCACCGGCCAGATCGTCGAACGCCAATATGTCGAAGTCGCCGAGAAGATCGGCGGCACAAAAGTCGTCGACCGAATCGCGTTCAATCCGTCCGGGGAAACGTCGTGGGCGCCGATCGCACTCCGACTCAAGTCGAGCGGTGTCCGATCTCTGGCTTTCGCCGGTGTGCCCGAACTCTTGGCGCAGCTGTTGAAGGCGATGGACGAGATCGGCTACCGGCCGAATCTGATCATGAACGATGCGGGAATGTACGCAGACATCCTGCTCACACGGGCCGGAGCGAGCGCGAACGGAACATACATCCGAACGTCATATGCGCTGTTCGAAGAGGCCGATCAGGTTCCAGCAGTTCGCGACTATCTCGACATGATGGCCGAGTACCTCCCGTCCGGAAAGGTGTCCGGCCTCGGAATGCAGTCACTCTCGGCATTTCTCCTGTTCTCTCGAGCCGCACGTGATTGCATAACCGACAACGAGGGCGTTCTCACCCGGGCCTGTGTGATCGAGAAGGCCAAGCAGGTCACCGAATGGACAGGCGGCGGCCTTCATGCTCCATCCAACCCAGGCGGCAACGAGCCGCCGTCGTGCTACCAGATGATTCAAGTCGTCGACGGCGCATTCACTCGGCACTTCCCGACGCGCAATCCGACGGATGACGAGCGGGATCTCATCCCTTCCGCCGAGATAACCGAGGATGGATGGGCCTGCGACTCCTCATCTCTCGTGACACTCACCGAGGATTACGGAGACCCGTCCCCCGGCAAGATCCGCTGACGCGGGACGACTGGTCGTCAGTCGGCCTTCTTCGATACTTCGACCAAGGTGTCGAAGAAGGCGACGCCGCCACCCCAATCAGCTGGTGCGTCGTTCGTGAGCGCGTTGACGGTGCGCTCATCGAATGTCCGACCTCCCACCCAGCCGAATGGCACGATCACGACACCTGGTCGCACGCGACATGCATCTCCAGAGGTCACTCGAGCCATCGCCGATACCGACGCCCTGTCATTGTGCACGTCGACCAGATCACCATCGGCGATGTGCCGCGCACGGGCATCCTCTTCGTGGATTTCACAAAAGATCTCGCCCTCCGCGGCCGCATGATGCTCGAGGTGCGAGTACGACGAGTTCAAGAAGCGCAGATGGTTCTTCGGCGACATGAGGGAAAGCGGGAATCTCTCGGTCAATTCGGCTCTGCCACCGGCTGATTCCACGGCAGCTGTGAAATCGGGAAGAGCGGGAAGTCCGACTGCGACGAGATCGGGGTTGGACAGACGCGCTCGACCCGATGGCGTGGCAAACCCGCCATTGGCATACGGGAGCAGCTCCTCGGGGACGGACAATCGCCGGTACCCGCGGGTTCGAAGTTCCTCGGTGTCGATACGACTCAGGGCAGCATCGAGCAACTCCTCGTCGGTTGCGAACAATTCCGGTTCGGTGAAGCCCATTGCACGGGACAGTCGGCGCCAGAGTTCTGTGTTCGGAACGCTCTCGCCGAGCGGTTCGATCGCCTTGTGGTTCCAACCCATGTAGAGATGGCCCCACGCCGGCACGAGGTCTTCCTGCTCGATCTGAGTGCAGGCTGGGAACACGACATCCGCGTATGCAGCCGTATCTGTCATGAATTGCTCGGACACCACGGTGAACAAATCGTCTCGCGCGAGACCGCGTCTGATCAGTTCGGCGTTGGGCGCTGTCACGAGCGGATTGCCGTTGTACACGAACAGCGCTGCAACCGGAGGTGACAGCATCGGATCGGTGAGATTGAGGCCGAGCTGATTCATGCTCAGCCCGCGCCGCGGACGACCGCTCTCGAGAGACTGCACGTCGAACACGGAATCGTCGATGTCGATCGCGTTGTACGATCCGACGCTTCGCGCGAAGCCGCCACCGCGCTCACGCCACGATCCGGTCAACAGGGGAAGACACGAGAGGGTCCGAAAGAACATCGCGCCGTGCTCACGATGCTCCGCTCCGATGAGCGTGCGGATGAACGACGGCCGGATCGTGCCGTAGTCGTGTGCGAGCCGTTCGATCTCAGCGGGATCGATTCCGCACACCGAACCCGCCCTCGTCGGAGTCCACGGCTGAACGTGTTGGGCGAGTTCGTCGAAGCCTTCCGTGTACCTGCTGACGTAGTCGGTGTCGACCATCTCGTCTCGGATCAACACATGCATCATCGCGAGCATCATCGCCACGTCGGTTCCGGGAAGCGGCTGAATGAAATGATCTGCTGCCTGCGCCGTGAGTGTGCGGAGGGGGTCGATCACGACCACTCGTGCACCGGCCGCTCGGGCTTCCTCGATGAAAGGCCACAGATGTCTGTTCGTCAACCGAGTGTTGGTTCCCCACAACAAGATGTGCTTGGCATGTCGAACGTCCATCGGATCGGCTCCGAGGGGACTCCCCAATGTCAGAGTCGTCCCCGCAGACGCTGTCGCTCCGCACAGTGAGTCGACTTGTCGCGACGACCCGATGCGCGCGAAGAATCGCCGATCCAGCGAATTCATCTGGATCAGGCCTTGAGTCCCTGCGTCGCCCCACGGAAGCACAGCCTCGCAACCCAGGCGATCGATGACGTCGTGCACGCGTTCTGCAGTGACTGCCAACGCCTCGTCCCATGATGTCTTGCGAAATTGCCCCGACCCCTTTGCTCCGACGCGAATCAGAGGTTGCAGAATTCTGTCCGGACTGTAGACACGGTCGAGAAAGCGATTGACCTTCGGGCAGAGTTCTCCGCGTGAATAGGGATGATCGGCATTGCCGCGCATCTTGACGGCGACTCCGTCCACGACATCGACTTCCCAGCCGCACGAGTCGGGACAGTCGTGATGACAGGTGCCGAGCACCGTGCGAAAGGTCGAAGTCACCCTTTCAGTTTGTCACGTCCCTGCGACAAGGCATCGAGCAATTCGTCGAGCGGAAGGCGAAAGTCGCGCATCGGGGAATAGCCCGCGCTGGCCAACGCTGCGTTCTCCAGCACGCTGTTCGCGGGGCGTCGAGCCGGGCGGGGTGGTTGGAGATCCGATGTGCGAATCGGCTTCACGACCGCTGGATCGTGACCCGATCGCTGGACGATCTCACGGACGAATTCGTACCAACTGACAGCGCCTTCATTGGTGACGTGAAAGATCCCGCTTCGGGAATCGACTGCAAGCGTGTGCACCATCGATGCAAGATCCGCCGCAAATGTCGGATGTCCGATCTGATCGTCGACGAAAGCCATCGGACGCGACTCCTCGAGGAGCTTCAGGACGGTCTTGACCATGTTCGAACCGTGAAAACCGCACACCCAGGAGGTCCGAACGACGAGGCCTGCATCACCCAGGTCGAGTGCAGCTCGCTCTCCGACGAGTTTCGTGTGTCCGTACACACTTCGAGGATTCGGCTCGTCCGACTCGACATAGGGACCTGCCTTCGTACCGTCGAAGACGTAGTCGGTGCTGATCTGCACCAGTCGCGCCCCGATCGCATCACAGGCCTCGGCAATCCAACGGACCGCATGGCCATTGACCGACATAGCTTCGTCCGCTCGCTCTTCACATGCGTCGACTGCGGTCATCGCGGCACAGTTGATGACGACATCGGGTCTCGATTCGACCAGGGCGTCGTGGACCGACTCCCGATTCGTGATGTCGAGCGCGTCGACGTCCACGGCCATGACCGGTTCTCCGCTCGCGGAGGCAACATGGCTCAATTCGCGCCCCAGTTGGCCGCGAGCACCCGTGATCAGCAGCTTCATCGAGCGCCGTCCGTTTCGATCGAGTTCAAGTTCGGATCCTCAGCCGACTGCACGGGCCTTGAGCGGTTCCCACCAATCACGATGGGACTCGTACCACTCGACTGTTTCTGCAAGGGCTTCTTCGAACGTCCGACGCGGAGCCCAACCGAGGCGCTGGATCTTGTCGGTGTGGACCGAGTACCGCCGGTCGTGACCGAGTCTGTCCGCAACGGGTTCGATGAAGCTTTCATCTCGTCTGCAGAGACCCAACAACAAGCGAGTGATCTCGGAGTTCGTGACCTCGTTGTGAGCACCGATGTTGTAGATCTCGCCGACGGCGCCTTCGGTGAGCACGAGATGGGCGGCGATGTTGTGGTCCTCGACATGGATCCAATCGCGGATGTTGCCACCATCCCCGTAGAGAGGAACCTTCTTGCCGTCGAGCAAGTTGGTGGTGAAGAGCGGGATCAACTTCTCCGGATATTGATACGGACCGAAGTTGTTCGAGCATCGCGTGACGACGACGGGCAGGCCGTACGTCGTGACGTACGACAGAGCGATGAGATCGCTCGAAGCCTTCGATGCCGAATACGGAGAACGAGGCGTCAGCACATCGGTCTCGGCGAACGAGCCGACCTCGATGCTTCCGTAGACCTCATCGGTGGAAATGTGCAGAAATCGCTCGACGCCCACTTGTCGGGCGACGTCGCACATCACGTTCGTCCCATCTGCGTTCGTTCTGATGAATGCATAGGGGTCGGCGATGGAACGGTCGACGTGACTCTCGGCCGCGAAATGGACCACCGCATCGTGTCCCTGCATGGCCTCCAGGACCGCATCCGGATCGCAGATGTCACCTTGGACGAATCGGCATCGTCTGTCATCGACGACGTCTCGAATACTGGCCATGTTTCCCGCATACGTCAGCTTGTCGTAGATCGTCACCTCGTGGTCGCTGTTCGACAGCACCCAACGCACGTAGTTCGAACCGATGAAACCCGCAGCTCCCGTGACGAAAAGCTTCATGTCACGTCCTCATCGGCCAACGGGGACGACGTTCCGCGGGAATATCCGCTCGCAACGGGTTCGTACGATCGCGTTCGCTCAGAATGGGATCGACCACACCCCAATCGGCACCGATGGCCGGATCGTTCCAAGCCACGCCGAGTTCATCTGCCGGGTTGTAATAGCCGTCGACGAGATACGTCATCACGACGTCGGTCAGAGCCGCGAAACCGTGGGCGACACCGGGTGGAATGAACACGCCGATGTGATTGTCACCGCTGATGTCGATCGACAGAGTCCTGCCTTCGGTGGGAGCACCGATGCGCAGATCGTGCAGGACCACACGAATCGTCCCCACTGGCACGTACCAGTAGTCGGCTTGGTGCATGTGAAAGTGCAGTCCGACGATTGCTCCAGCCTGCTTGTTCGATCGGTTTCCCTGGATCATTTCCCTGCCGTGAGGGAACCACTCGCGTCGATACGTCTCGATGAACAGGCCGCGTTGATCCCCATGGATCGTGGGCTCGACCGTGTACACGCCTTCGATCGTTTCGTTCGCTATCACTTCGGGCATCTGGTCACTCCGTATCGATCTGGCAATGGTCTCCGACCATCAGGCGCAAGGCACGAGGTCGGCGTTGTGAACGAGTGACTTCGGCTTCGCGCCCGATGAGACTGTCCTCGAGTCGTGTGATGTCGAGAATCCGACTTCGTTCCATGATGACGGAGTGCTCGACCTCGCTGTTGACGATCTCACATCCGTTGCCGATCGCCGATGACGGACCGATGAAGCTGTTCTCGACAAGCGCGTCCCGTCCGATGACGAGAGGCCCCCGCAGAGTCGAGTTCCTGACTCGTGCACCGGCCTCCACGATCACTCGGCCATCGATCGATGTGGCGTCGTCGACATCACCGTCGATCCGCGTCTCGATGCCTTCGAGCAGCAGTCGATTCGCCTCGAGCAGGGGCGTCAGCTTGCCGGTGTCGATCCACCAGCCGCTCAGCAATTCGCAACGGACGCGCAACTCATTGTCGATCAGCCACTGAATGGCGTCGGTGATCTCCAGTTCGCCGCGAGCGGAGGGTTCAATCGATGCAACCGCTTCGTGGATGTGACGATCGAACAAGTACACGCCCACGAGGGCCAGATCACTCGGCGGATCTGCTGGCTTCTCGACCAGTCGCACCACGTGGCCGTCGTCGTCGAGTTCGGCGATTCCGAATCGGTGCGGGTCGGGGACTTGCTTGAGCAGGATCTGCGCGACCGGTGCGCCCGAGGACTGCTGAGCCTTCTCGAAGGTGCGAACGAATGCTCCGAGATCCTGTTGCAGCAAGTTGTCACCGAGGTACATGACGAAATCTTCGTCACCGAGGAAATCGCGTGCGATCAGAACGCAATGTGCGAGACCCAAGGGTTGGTCCTGCGGAATGTATGTGATGTGAACACCCCATCGAGAACCATCGCCGACCGTGTTCATCACTTCGGCTCGCGTGTCGCCGACGATGATGCCGATCTCACGAATTCCCGCAGCAGCCATTGCTTCGATTCCATAGAAGAGAATCGGCTTGTTGGCGACCGGCACGAGTTGCTTCGCACTCGTATGTGTGATCGGTCGGAGACGGGTTCCGGCGCCGCCGGCCAAGATCAGGGCTTTCATCGAAGGAACCTCGTCGAATTCATCAACTTGAGACATCGACAGTCTGCCACCTTCGATGCCGACTGGCACCTCGTCGTCGGGGTCAGTCGCTCCTCGATCTCAACTCGCGAACAGACGTCGGTCTCCTCCTCCTGCGAGATACTCGAGAATTGCAGGCGAACCTTCAGCCAGACGCAGAATCGATTTGTCCCTGACAGTGTCGGCATAGACCGGTAACGGCACTCGCACGATCCCACCAGATGCAACGGGACGAATGGCATTGGCCATCTCGATCAGATCGGTGCCGCCGTCGACTCGCAGTGACTCGACAGCTGCCGAGATGAGGTCGCCCGACCGGAAGGGATTCGAAAGGACCTGGGACACCGACCGCGAAATGGCGGTCTCGAAGAACTGCTGTTGGCGCTCGATGCGGCCGAGATCGGCTCGACCATCGACTTGCCACTCTCCATCCTTGAACTGTTCGAAGTAACGGCTGCGCGCATACGCGAGCGACTGAATCGAATCGAGAACGACACACCCGGGCACGGGCACGTTGAGACCGGTGTTGACGTCCCGAGTCGGATACTCGAAACAGAGTTCGACACCGTCGATCGCAGCGATGATCGCCTTGAAAGAATTGAAATCCACCTCGACGTAATGATGGACCGGCACCCCGAGACTCGTCTTCACCGTGTCGATGAGGACCGCTTCGCCGTACCCGTATGCAGCATTGATCCGATTGGTCTCCTGACCCGGGATCTCGATCCACAGGTCACGCGGAATCGAGGTCAGAGCGATGGTCGACAGGACTTCGTCGACATGCATCAGAATGATCGTGTCGCTTCGACGGCCACTCGTTTCGTTGACGTCGCCGATTCCTCCGTAGTCAGGACTGTTCGGATCCGCGCCTTCGCGCGTGTCACTTCCGACGATCAGGTAGTTCACGAATCCGCTGCTCGGAGGCGAGAGCACCGTCTCGATCTGGGGGACTCGGGCCACACCATTGGCCGCCCCGCGCACGGCGATCACGACTCCGGCGGCCGATGCGATCACACAGATGACAGCGAGGTTGATGCCCGTGACGAAGGGAAACACCTTGCGTCGTCTGCTCGAACTCTCAGCCACATGTCAAAACTAGGCGTCGAAGCGCTCTGAATCCGGTCACTGATCCAATGCGAATGACGGTTGCGCCCAAAGCTGTGACGTCACGACACGCGACTTCACGATTCAGGACCTCACGATTCAGGACTTCACGATTCAGGTGAATCAGGGAATCTCAAGTGGACGATGTCTGCGACATCGATGTGATGGGTCATTGCGCAGGCATCGAGAACTTCGAGTCTCCCATCGACTCCGACGCCCAGCGCCCGCCCCTCGAGAACGCTCCCCGACGGCAACTCGACACGAACGGAGCGACCGATGGTCGACAGATTCTTGCGATACGACTCGTGGAATTCATCCGACTCGCGGACCGAGACACACGAATCGAAAAGGTCATCGAGGGCCGTCACGAGTTCGACAAGGATGTCGTCACGGTGGATGTCCCGAAATTCGCCCAGACGTGCTGCTCCGTCCGGGGCCCAGCCGACGTTCAGACCGAGTCCGACGACGACGTACTCCGGAATGGCGACCTCGATGTCATCGACGATGCGGTGATGCCTCGACGTCGACGCCGAGGCAAGGATTCCCGCCAACTTCCTCGATCCGATGACGATGTCATTTGGCCATTTCAACGACACGTCGATGTCGAGCGGTGAACTCCCGAATCGTGAACTCCCGAATCGTGAACTCCCGAATCGTGAACTCATGATCAGGGTCCGACAGGCACGCACTGCTGCGAGCGCGACTGCCTGAGTGAGTCGATGCGGTCGATCAGGGACCGTTCGAAACAGAATGCTCACGAGAAGATTCGCCCCGGCGGGTGCCTCCCATTTGCGATCGAGTCGACCCCGACCAGCCGTCTGATGGTCGGCGACGAGAACGAGACGATCAGGAGCGCCGCACTGCGCTGCTCGATCGAGGTCGTCGTTCGTGCTGCCCGTCGATTCGATTCGACGCACCAGCCAACGGTCGACGAGTCGACTCGGGAGACCAGATGTCGCGACGATTTCCGCGAAACCACGCCCATTTCGGTCCCGAAACTCCTCTCCTGGAAGGTTCTCTCCGTTTGGGGTGGCATTTCGGGTGTCCATCAGACCAACATTGTCACTTGTGCCCTCCAAACCAATCAACAAGATCCTGATCGCCAACCGCGGAGAGATCGCTGTTCGCGTGATCCGTGCTGCCCGGGAAATGGGAATCGCCACAGTTGCCGTCTATTCGGAACTCGATCGCAATGCCCTCCATGTCCGACTCGCCGATGAGGCGTATGCACTCGGTGGGCAGACCGCCGCCGAGAGTTACCTGAACACGGACGCGATTCTCGACGCGATCAAGAAGAGCGGCGCGGATGCCGTCCACCCGGGCTATGGCTTCTTCAGCGAAAATGCCGACTTCGCCGATGCGATCACCAACATGGGTGTGGCCTTCATCGGACCCCCGGGTGACGCGATCCGTGAGATGGGCGACAAGGTCTCGAGTCGCAAGGCGGCCCTGCGCGGCGGAGCACCAATCGTCCCCGGAACGACCGAGTTCGTGACCTCTGCCGACGAGATCAAGAAGTTCGGCTCCGATTTCGGCTACCCGGTCGCGATCAAGGCTGCATTTGGCGGTGGCGGCCGTGGCATGAAGGTGGTCCACAAAGCCGAAGACGTCCAAGAGGCGATGGAGAGCGCCCAGCGCGAAGCCAAGGCCTTCTTCGGTCGCGACGAGATCTACGTCGAGAAATATCTCACCTGGCCGCGCCACGTCGAAGTTCAGCTGGTCGGAGACCAGCACGGAAATTACGTCTGGGTGTCGACACGTGACTGCTCGGCACAGCGTCGCCATCAAAAGCTCGTCGAAGAAGCCCCAGCGGTGGCGATGGGAGACGGAATCGAAGAAGCGATGGGCGAAGCCGCCGTCAAGGCTGCTCGCGCTGTCGGATACTTCAATGCTGGAACAGTCGAGTTCATCTATCAGGACGGCGAGTTCTTCTTCTTGGAGATGAACACGCGTCTGCAAGTCGAGCACCCCGTCACCGAAGTCATCACCGGTATCGATCTCGTCGAATGGCAGATTCGCGTCGCCGCTGGCGAGAAGCTCCCCATGACCCAAGCCGAAGTGGCCGCTCGACGCAACGGCCACGGAATCGAGATCCGAATCAACGCAGAGAATCCGGCCGGCGGCAAGTTCCTCCCGTCACCTGGAAAGATCACCAAGTTGGTGACGTCCGACGGTTTCGGTGTGCGCTTCGACTCGGGATACGAAAGCGGCGACGAGATCAGCCAGTACTACGACAACTTGGTCGGAAAGTTGATCGTGTGGGGCAAGGATCGCCCGACGGCGATCGCACGTACGATCCGCGCCCTCGAAGAAATGGTGGTCGAAGGTGTTGCGACGACCATTCCGGCCGATCTCGCCATCCTTCGCCACCCCGATTTCCAACAGATGAAGCACTCGACGAAATGGGTCGAGGAGAAACTCGACCTGTCCGACATTCCCGCCGTTGCGCCGGGCGGGTCCGACGATGGCGGCGAGCCTCTGGTTCGCCGCAACACGACGGTCGAGGTGAACGGCAAGCGGTTCGACGTTGCGATGTGGGTACCTGAAGGTGGCGTCACAGTGGCACCGGGCGGCGCCAAGGCGAAGAAGCCGACTCGATCGGCATCAGGCGGAGGCGGCGGCGGAGCCGGTTCGGGTCAGGTGGCCGTTCCCATGCAGGGAACGATCGTCAAGGTCCTCGTCGAAGTCGGACAGGAAGTCGAAGCGGGTCAGGCCGTCTGTGTTCTCGAAGCCATGAAAATGGAGAACCAGATCGTCGCCGAGAAGGCGGGCAAGGTCACCGAGGTGAAGGTGAAGGCCGGCGACACGGTCGGATCCGGTGACGTCGTCGTGGTGATCGCCTGAGCGTCAGCGTTTGACGACGATCGTTCCCGCTGCGGCATCGTGCAGACCTTGTCGCAGCGGGTGGAAGATCGCTCGCAGATAGACGACGATCGCCAAGCCAGGTCCGATCACCGGGACGAGTTGCACCACGGTCGGCACGAGAGCCCGAACCGATGCGTACGTCCATGACACCGGACCGCCATCGGATCGATTGACGACCTTCAATCCGATCAGGCGCTTACCGACAGTCGAACCCCACACCGCAATCGCAACGGTGTTGTAGACGAGAGAAGCCCCGACCCAGAGCACGGTCAACCACAGCAACTGCGAATCGGACAGCTCCTCGCTGGTGATCGACGTTCCGAAAGGCATCGTCACGAAGAACAGCGGCACACCCACGACGAGCCCGTCGAGAAATTGGGCAAGAGCTCGTCGACCGATGCTTCCGAGGGCGTCTTGTCTTTCGACGATGTTGGGTGGGTCGAAAGTCGACATCGACTACTCCGCTGCTTCGGCCAGCGCTTCAGCAAGCGCCGGGTGGACGAGAAGGCTCTCGACGATGTCGGAAACCT
>JBDLRO010000081.1:0-4742 GCA_039800025.1 Actinomycetota bacterium
AAGGACTTCAGCGAGTTGTCAACATCATCCATCGATCGCCCAGATCGGTCCCAGGCGATAGAACTCACCAGTAGGACGCCGTGTTCAGGTCCGAACTTCGGACTCCGCCAGCACAGAGAAACCTGGACACCGTTATCATGACTCTGCCGGGAGTCCATCCGGGGCGGATTGCCCGCCGTGTCATCTCGTGAATACAGGAGTCGAACGTGATCACCCTCACCGATACAGCAGCCGTCAAGGTCAAGGAACTGCTCGTGGCCGAAGGCGCCACCGACATGGCTCTGCGTGTCGCCGTGCGTCCGGGTGGATGCAGCGGCTTCTCGTACGAGATGTTCTTCGACAGCGACATCTCGGCGGAGGATCAGCAGGCCACCTATGGCGATTCCGTCAAGGTCGTCGTCGATCCGGCGTCGGCTCAGCTGCTCGAAGGTGCCACGCTCGACTATAAGGACGGCCTCAATCAGGCCGGCTTCAACATCACCAACCCGAACGCGACACGCTCGTGCGGGTGCGGTCAGTCGTTCAGCTGACGTTCCAGCTCTTCATCCGAGTGCACCTCAGGTGAGTCAGGGCTGTACTCGAGTCCGTGTGATCACGAGCTGAGTGCCTGAGCGATCTCGCTCGGGTGCCACACGCCCTCGAAACGATGCGTGATCACTCCCGTCGAGTCCGTGATCCAGAGCACCGGTTCGAACGTCAACGTCAATGCCTGAACGGCGGGCGCAACCTTGGTCGCAGCTTCATCGGCGTAGACGTCGACGTGAACGAAGCGGACGTCGGGGAATTGGGACTGCATGTCGATGAGCTTGTCGAGAATCGGCGCGCACACGCCGGTCTGACAATGAGCTGGCGTGCCGACGAGGAACACGACCTTCGAACCGGTCGATGATGCCTCGGCGAGAGCCTGACTCAACGTGACCTGGTGGAACGGACACGGCTCCGGTACGCGGGTGCAGATGATCTCGACACCGCGTGCATCGTCCACCGTCGGCGTCTCGAGAGGCGGCAGGTTTTGGCCGACACGCGGCACCGTCAGGAACTCGGGGTCGCGAATCTGGAGCGACGCACCATCTGCAGGTCCGCCGTCGACGACCAAGGCGTAGACGTCTTGTGCATCGATGCTCGCAGTGAACACCCAGAACGCCGGTGTGCCCTCACCGAGTGACAGTCGCTCAGCGGAGAGGTTCTCGGCGACGACGGCGTTGTCGAGGTAGCGAATGATCCGACCCGTCAGAACTTCGGGTCCATCGGGCAACATGCCGGACTGATCGGCGATCGAGATCGGCAGGCGGACGAAGCCGGGAGTGAGCTGGTCGGAAACCCAGCGTTGAACGAGGTTCGTGCCGGGAGCGAGTGTCGCAGAGGCCTGTCCACCTGATGCGCCCGAACCCGAGGATGTCGTCGACGATCCTCCACATGCAGCGAGCAACGGCCCGAGTGCGAGTGTGGAGACGCCGAGTGCTCCGGTCCGCAGGAGGTCACGACGGGTGAGGCTGGCGGACACCACGCCGGTCACGGAAGCATCGGAAATCTCGATCATGTCTCTTGTACGTGTCACGAGATCACGGTAACCGGACTGATCTGTCACACGCGTCGCACCACCGGGCACAATGGTCACATGGCGACTCCGACCGTGACTTTCACCTTGAACGGAGTCGACGTCGAGGTGCCGGCCGAGGGAACGCTCTTGACCGCTTTGCGCGAGCGACTCCCACAAGGTGTTCGACCGGTGGTGTCCGTGAAGGATGGCTGCGCGCCCCAGGGTCAATGCGGCTGTTGCACGGTCTGGGTCGACGGCGAAGCTCGGGTGTCGTGCGTGACCCCGGTGGCTCGAGTCGCCGGTCGATCGGTGACGACTCTCGAGGGTGTGGACGAATCCGTGCGGGCCGAATGGTCGAGCGCACTGTGTGCAACGGGAGGCAGCCAGTGCGGCTTTTGTACTCCGGGCATCATCATGCGTCTCGAGAACCTGCGACGAGATGCATCCTCGAGCGAGTCCGAGTTCGATTCATCCGGATTCGATTCGGCCGGATTCCGTGATGCCGTCGACAAGTCCCTGCTCGCGCACATGTGTCGCTGCACAGGGTGGCAGACGATCCACGAGGCCGTCGATCTCGTGACCGGATCATCGGGACACACGAAGACCGCGACACGAGAGGTCCCGGCTCGAGATCTGTCTGCTGCGAGTCGTCGTGCCGACATGGAAGGTCACAGTCACCAGACCGTGCACCCGCGGGTCTCTCTCGGCGATGGCGGTTTCGCCGAAGACACCGCTCCGAAGGACGCGCTCGTTGCTGTGCCGAATGCAGTGGGTGAATGGGTCGTCGGGCCCGATGTCGCGAGCGCACGTCGTGCAGCCGGGTCCGTGCAGGGTCGCAAGTCGACTGTTCCGGTGTCCTGGCCAGTCGGGATCGACGCAGGTCATCCGGGAGCGCGTGGATTCGTGCGCACCCTCGCCACCACCTGGGTCGAACCGGCCTATCTCGAACCCGACGCCGTGTGGTGTGCACCCGGGGGCGAACCCATCGGACCTCTCGTGAACGGCGGCGCATTCGGTGGAAAGAGCGACCCTCGCTTCGTCGACGAAATGCGCTCTGCGGCGAGACGACTGGCGGATGAACAAGGTCGAAGCGTGCGCGTGGTGCTGTCCCGTGAAGACGTCGTGCGACGCGGTCCGAAGCGACCACCGATGGCACTCGGGGTTCGAGCGAACGGCTCGGGTGTCGTCTGGGCCGTGCGGACGCCGGGACTGCGCGATGTGATCGCGCGCGTCGCCCCCGACTGGGAGTTGATCGAAGTCGATGTACCCGGCCCCGCGACGTCGATGAGTCTGCGAGCAGCCGGCTGGGCCGAGATCGCAATTGCACGAAGCTCCGTCCGTGAGCGCGTTGTCATGCCCGGCAGTGACACGGCTGATCGAGGTGCTGGCGCCGTTCAGCATGGCGACGTGATCGTCGGCGACCATGTAATCGCTCCGAATGGCGCAGAGGCCTGGGCGCGAGTGGAGACGAAGTCCGAGACCGTAACCGAAACCAAGACCGGATCATCACACGACTCGGGCGAGCGCATCGTCGTGCGAGTGAGTTGTGGCGATCCTCTCGATGAGACGGTTCTTCGCTCCTATTGCATCGGAGCAGCACACATGGCTCTCGGTTGGGTGCGCAGCGAAGGAATCGCCGTCACCGCGAATACCGACGGCATGTTGACTCCCGTCGACTTGACGATTCGATCGTTCGGCGTGCTGCGCGCCGTCGACACCCCGGACATCGTCGTCGAGATCGACACGTCGGCCGGGGATCGCGCTGGACATCACGATTCGATACCCGTCGGCTTCACCGCCGTCAATGGGAGCGACGCAGTGTTCGCGGCGGTTGCTGCTGCGGTCTGGCGCCACGATGGTTTTCCACCGGCATGGCCGAGCAGACGCTGACGGTGTATTCGATAGCGAATCCGACGACGAACTCGCAGATTCTCGCCCCGTGACTGCTGCGACAGTCGCGTCACCCAATGTTCAATTTTCCCCTATCGATAGTCGTGTACGTACGAGTAGATTCTCCGCCATGAATGCTCCTGCTCAACCCGTTGGTCCGTATACACCCGCCGTTCGCGCTGGAGACTGGGTGATCGTCTCTGGTCAGCTCGGTCTCGATAACGGGGCTCTCGTGCCCGGTGGTGTCGCCGCACAGACCGCCCAAGCCGTGAAGAACCTTCAAGCTCGCCTCAAGGAGATGGGCTTGACTCTCGATGACGTCGCGAAGACCTTGTGCTTCCTCACCGACATGGACACATTCGCAACCTTCAACGCTGCGTACGTCCATGGTTTCGGCGATGCCCGCCCCGCACGTTCGACGATCGGTGTTGCCGCACTGCCGTTCGGGGCAGCGGTCGAGATCGAGGCATGGGCGTACAAGCCCGTTGCGAAGCCCGCAGCCGCGAAGACTGTCGCGAAGGCGGCCCCGAAGAAGGCGGCCAAGAAGGCCGTCAAGAAAGCAGCCCCGAAGAAGGCTGCCAAGAAGGTTGCGGCCAAGAAGCCGGCGAAGAAGGCTGCCCCGAAGAAGGCAGTGAAAAAAGTTGCAGCCAAGAAGGTCGCTGCGAAGAAGGCATCGGCAGGTCGGTCGGCAACCCGTCGGCCAGCCAAAAAGCGCTGAAATCACGCACAAATGGGGGTTGGATCGCGGGACGACCGGGATCCAACCCCTCGTACACGTCGACCTCGACGCCCCGGTCACCGGCGCGCCGGAGGCTCAATCCATGGTCTGGCGGGTATGAACCGGTAGTTTCTCGGTCGTGAACGCATTCATTACTTCCATCAAGCGCGCCGTGAACAAGAAGAAGGCTGCCAAGCCCGTTGCCACGGCGGTTCCCGTCAAGACCGCATCGCCGGCTCCCGTAGCCGCATCGGCTGCACCGGCTGCACCGGCCAAGACCGCTGCGCCTGCGAAGAAGGCTCCCGCGAAGAAGGCTCCCGCGAAGAAGGCTCCGGCGAAGAAAGCCCCTGCGAAGAAGGCTCCTGCCAAGAAGGCTCCTGCCAAGAAAGCCCCAGCCAAGAAGGCTCCGGCCAAAAAGGCTCCCGCGAAGAAGTCGCCTGCTAAGAAGTAGTTCATGGCCGGCGCAATCATCTTGGTGATCGCGCTGCTCGGTTTCCCGATCATCGTCGGGATGTCCATGGCTGGTCTCGCCGCTCTCATCGGTCAGACCCTGTGGAAGGACGGAGAGATCCGTCACGAGGGCAGCGAGCTCAT
>JBDLRO010000082.1:0-2922 GCA_039800025.1 Actinomycetota bacterium
TCTCCCAGGACTTCACCGTGTTCGGCGGCGCCCTCGGCGAAGTGTTCGCCGAGAAGATCCACAAGCTCATGGACATGGCGTTGCGAGTCGGCGCTCCGGTGATCGGCCTCAACGACGGCGCAGGGGCGCGCATCCAAGAGGGAGTCGTTTCACTGGCGAGTTACGGCGGGATCTTCTACCGCAACGTGCAGTCGAGCGGCGTCATTCCGCAGATCTCCGTCATCCTCGGACCCTGTGCAGGCGGTGCCGTCTACTCGCCCGCGATGACCGACTTCATCTTCATGGTGCGCGAGAGCAGCCACATGTTCATCACCGGACCCGACGTCGTCAAGACGGTCACCGGCGAAGAGGTCACCCTCGAAGAACTCGGCGGAGCCATGAGCCACGCGAGCAAGAGCGGTGTGGCGACGTTCGTGTCCGCAGATGAGAAGTCCTGCCTCGACGATGTGCGGTACTTGCTGTCGTTCATGCCTCAGAACAACATGGAAGAGCCGCCGGCGGTCGACTCCGATGACGATCCGGAACGACTCTGTCCCGAATTGCGCGACATCCTTCCTCCGTCGCCGAACCAGCCCTACGACATGAAGAAGGTCATCGCGTCCGTCGTCGACGACGGTGACTTCTTCGAATACTTCCCTCACTGGGCCAAGAGCATCGTCTGCGGATTCGCGCGCATCGACGGTCAGACCATCGGCGTCGTCGGCAATCAACCGATGATTCTCGCTGGAGTCCTCGACATCGAAAGCGCGGAAAAGGCGGCGCGTTTCGTTCGTACCTGCGATGCCTTCAACGTTCCGCTGCTGACTCTCGTCGACGTTCCCGGATTCCTCCCCGGAGTCGACCAGGAATACGGCGGCATCATCCGCCATGGCGCAAAGTTGCTCTACGCGTACTGTGAGGCAACAGTGCCGCGCATCCAGATCATCACCCGCAAGGCATACGGCGGTGCCTACGTCGTCATGGATTCGAAGTCGATCGGCTCGGACCTCGCTTACGCATGGCCGACTGCAGAGCTCGCGGTGATGGGTCCACAGGGCGCAGTCGAGATCGTCTACCGCCGCGAGTTGCAGCAAGCTGCCGATCCTGTCGCACGTCGAGCCGAACTCGTCAACGAGTACACCGAGAAGTATGCGAATCCGTACGCTGCTGCAGAACGCGGCTACATCGACGACGTGATCGATCCGGCCGAGACTCGCCAGAAGGTCATCGCCGGATTCCGGATGCTGCGCACGAAGCGCGAGGAGTTGCCGCGCCGCAAGCACGGCAACATGCCCCTGTGAGACTTCGATGAGCGACACCCTGCCATCGTCCGACCCATTCATTTCACCGATTCAGGCGATCACACCCGCCCCTTCGACCGAGGAGGCTGTCGTGATCGTCGCTGCCATGGAGGCGCTGTGGCCGAGAGCTGCCATTCGAGCAGAACAGGGATCCACCCGATCGACCTCGTGGCGCTTCAGCGGCAGGTGGTGGGCTCGTCCGCACATTCAACGCCGCGTCCGACCATGAGCCGGCTCCCGACTCGGGCATGATGCGATCATGACGATCGAGATCACGACCGTCGCCGACGACATGGTCGTCGTCCACGACCACCACGAGGTTCGTCGCTACGTGGATCTCGAACCTGCGACCGAGCACTTCTTCGACGGAATCGAAGCCGTCACGTTGTCCCGGCCAACCGGAGAGTTGCTGTGCCGTTTCGCCACGGTCAACGACGTCCACTTCGGCGAAGAGGAGTGCGGCAAGATCGACGACGACCCTCAGGGTCCCATCCAGCGGTCGCTTCCCGGCGAACCTCCGTATCCAGAGGTCATGAACCGCGCAGCGTGCCGTGAAATCGCCGAGATCGATCCGTTGTTCGTTCTCGTCAAGGGTGATCTGACCGCCAAGGGAACCGACGAAGAGTTCGCGGACTTCGAAGCCTGCTACCGCGGTGCATTCCCCGACCGATTGCGCGTCGTGCGCGGCAACCATGACGCCTACCTCGGACAGCAGATCTACGCGGAAGATCTCTGGATCGAGATGCCCGGTCTGTGTGTGGCTCTGATGGACACGACGATTCCCACGCAGACGACCGGGGCATTCGAACCTCACCAGATCGAGTGGCTCGATCAACATGCCGCCGACGCCGATGTCCCGGTTCTCGTGATGGGTCACCACCAGCAATGGGTCGACGGCAAACGCAGTGACGACTACTTCGGATTGCATCCCGACTCGAGCGATGCGCTCACCGACGTCGTTGCTCGGCGCCGCAACATCATCGGCTACACGGCTGGACACACACATCGACATCGCGTGCGCTCGATGTCGTGTGGAGTTCCGACCGTGGAGATCGGATGCCTCAAGGACTTTCCCGGAACCTGGGCCGAGTATCGCGTCCATGAGGGTGGAGTGATGCAAGTCGTCCATCGAGTGTCGACGCCAGAAGCTCTCGAGTGGAGCGAACGTTGCCGACACCTCTATTCGGACTTCGGCATCGACTACCAGTCGTATGCACTCGGTCGGCTCGAAGAACGTTGCTTCGTGTTTCCCGAGCGCTCGTGAGCACCCAATCGTGACTTTCCCGCTCGGATCCTCACGCGCTCGCAGTGTTCCGTCCTTCCATGCCATGGCCATGGCGGCGAAGGCCTCCGCACTCGAGGCATCCGGACGAAAGATCTGCCACCTCGAGGTCGGTCAACCGGGCACCGGAGCACCCGACGGAGCCCGGCGTGCAGCGGTCGCAGTCCTCGATCGTGCATCGAGCATCGGGTACACGAATGCGCGCGGTCTGCCAGCGCTCATCGATCGCATCGCCCGCTACTACGACGACGCCTACGGGTGTGCTGTCGACTCGCGCCGAATCGCTGTCGTCAGCGGCGCATCGGCTGGATTCACCCTCGCATTTCTCGCCTGCTTCGAACAGGGTCAGCGAGTCGGCAT
>JBDLRO010000083.1:0-4837 GCA_039800025.1 Actinomycetota bacterium
GACGACGACGTCACGCGGGTCGGTATTGATCGCCCGAGTACCTTGAGGTCCGCCACCTTGGACTGCGACGACCCGGAGTGTGCGACCGGAATCCGAGCCGTTGGGTGCAAAGGGTGCAAAGAGGATCACAGCGGCGCAAGCAAGCCACGCTGCGCGACGCCAGGAATTCTCTCCGGCAAACCGTTGGGACCGTCGGGCCAGAAGTGCTCCGAGTTGCCAACTTGTCCAGGTCAGTGCGATGACGCCACCGAGCCCGGCCACGGATCGAAATGGCCCTGCGACTTGGGAGATTCCGAGGGTGGCCAACGGGACTCCACCAAATGGAAACGACAGTCGAAGGGTCTCAGCGAGAGTGTGCAACGCTGGCGCTGCCACAACGTGGCTCGAGTCGAAACGCGCGTGGCCGGTGAGAGCCGATGCGACACCGTGAAGCGATGCGAACAACAGGGCAGCGATCACGTATCCCGGGGCGGTGAGGAACCACATCCACGACATGGATGGCAGATACCAGCCGCAGCCGAAAAGCAGGCCCGCAAAGAAACGATCCGATGAAGTTCGAGCCCGGTATTCGATCGCGCTGAAGGCGATGAGTCCGACAAAAGCAAGCGGCCACCACCCCCACGGGGGCATGGCCGCTGCAACCAGGAGACCTGGGATGAGAGGGAAAAGTCGTCTTCGCAATGACGACCGTCGGATCAGACGGCGACTTTACGCGAGTAATTCGTGAAGACGACGATGCGGTGAGTGACCTTGCCCGGCGGGTGGCAAGCGAACATGGTCATCTTGGCCGAAGAGGTCTGAGCGAGAACGACGTTCGCGGCTTCTGATGCGGGATACACCGCAACACCTTCCACGACGTAGACGAACGTGCCATCGGCAGTCGTCACGACGACTTCGTCTCCCGCAGCCAACTCGTCGACGCGACGGAAGGGCTTCGGACCGCTCGTGCGGTGTCCACCGAGGACCACGTTGCCCGCTTCGCCAGGCTTCGGAGCACCTGGCCACAGACCGACACCCTTGTCATAGGTACCGTCGCTGTAGCCGAGGTACATCTGCATGTCCTTCAGACCGATCTTGGGAATACTGATCTTCCCGACAACAGTCGCCGCCTCTTCCTTCTTGGCATCGGCCTTGCTGAACGGAACGAGAGACGGCAGCGGCGCACCGGGTGCCAGGGTCGGAACTCCCGGGCCAGGCTCGGTCGTCGTGGTCGATCCGCCCGCCGTCGTCGACGGAGCTTCGGTGACTGGGGCGAGGGTGGACTCGGTGCTGCTCGATCCACCGCAGGCGGCAAGAGCAGATCCGCCGGCAATGACTGCGGCGAGGAGGAAGGCTTGAGGCTTACGGATTCGCATGGGAGAGATCCTACATCTCTGCCAAAAGTTGACCAGTCACCCGGCTGAGAGATTTGCCACCTTCTCGGACACGCCGACGAACTGGCCAGCTAGCCCGTTGCCGGTCGGGGACCGGGTCGATTCGGTTCGAGGCAGGGTCGGGCTGCCCGGGCAGTGTGACGGATAGGGCATCCTGTTCGGGACCAAGGTCCGTATTGCCGCCGAAGACTCTCGGGCATGCTGTTCGGGTGATCACTGAGCGAAGAACACGGAGACGTGTCGGACTCGTCGGGGCGCTCGCCGTCGCAGCATCAATCGTCTCGGTGTCATGTGGGGGTGGCGAGTCGACCTTGCTCGGCATGACTCGCGAGCAACCTCTCGAAGTGGGAGCAGTCGAGGTTACGAATGTGACGGCCGAAGGCGTGTATGCGGACCATGACTCCACGTTCGCAATGAAGGCACGCCCAGGAAGTCTGCTCGTGGTCTACTTCGGATACACGAGTTGTCCGGATCTGTGTCCGACCACGCTCGCGTTGGTGCGAGCTGCGCGTCGGGAACTTGGAGGAAGTTCGGATCGAATCGATCTGGCCATGGTGACGGTCGACCCGGAACGCGACACACCCGAGGTGATGAACGGCTACCTGTCCAGTTTCACGGATCGCTTCCACGCCCTTCATCCATCGTCGATGGACGAATTGGAATCCGCCGAGGAAGCGTTCCTCGCAAGTTCGACGATCGTGACTGATGCGTCAGGAAGGATCGAGGTCGGTCACAGCGCCACCACCTACGTGGTCGACGAGAATGGCATCGTGCTCGTCGAGTGGCCATTCGGCGTCGACAAGGACGCCATGATCAACGATTTCCGCATTCTGCTCGACAGAGTGTGAGGCAGGTCTCGCTGCGGCGGAACGCAGCCGAGAAGGTCCCCGAGACCCCAGAGAAAAGGACAGAACATGACCAGGTCAACAAGACACCAGCTTCGGCAAACGGCAAAGGGTTTCGCGCTCGTTGCCGCATCGGCCCTCGTCATCGCATCGTGTGGCGGAGATGACGATTCTTCGGCGGATACCGATGCCCCGGCTGGCGAGGACATCACCATCTCCGGAGCCTGGGCTCGCACGAGCCCGATGTCGGTCACCGTTGGCGCCGTCTACATGGACATCACGGCAACAGCAGATGACGAACTCGTCGGCGCGTCAGTCGATGCTTCGATCGCAGCCACAGTGGAGATCCACGAAACGGTTGCGGCAGACATGGAAGCCGGCGACTCTCCGATGCCTGGTGAAGAAGGCGAAGAAGCCTCCGAGGACACGATGGCGGGAGACATGTCGGGCGGAATGACGGACGACACGATGGCGGGCGGCATGTCGGGAGAGATGACGATGCGTCCTGTGTCATCGGTTGCTCTTCCGGCAGGTGAGACCGTGATGTTGATGCCCGGTGGCTACCACATCATGCTGCTCGACCTTGTGACACCACTCGAGGTGGGTCAGACTTTCGACGTGACGCTGACGTTCGCCAATGCGGGCACGAAGGTTGTCACAGTCGAAGTACGAGACGAAGCACCCTGATCGGGCGAGGTTGACTCAGACATGACGCAACAGACGGCGATGGACACTGAAAGTGGTCTCCAACCTGACGGCACGAACGGTGAAGTTCCGAATTCGATACCTGAGGCGAGTCCCATTCGAATCGTGATGGCCACCCTGGCCTTTCTCGTGCCGATTGCGGTGGCCATCGCCGTTGTGTTTGCGCTATCGAGTCGATCGAGCGATCAACCTGCGACACCGTCGGGTGTCGTCTGGAGTTATGTGGTTCCGGCTGGATCCAAGGAACGGGCTGACAAGGGAATGTTCGTGGAAGACGTTCTGCCCGAGCAGTTGACGATCTCAGTGGGGGACACCGTGACGATTCTCAACGAAGACTCGGTTGTGCATTCCTTCGGTCCGTTCACGGTGCGACCTGGAGAATTCCAGAAAATGACGTTCACCGAGCCGGGCTACTTCTTCGGCGTGTGCACGGTGGGCGGTCACGACACGGTCACCATCACGGTGACATGAGTCGACCGCAAGCAAGAAGCGCTGTCATGTGTCTGGTGCTGCTCTGCACGAGTGGCGCTCTGGCAGCCTGTGCCGGCTCTGACTCAGGAAGTGAGACCCCGGCAGAGGTTGCGCTCGAAACCGTCACGGGTTCGTCGACCTCGATTTCGGACCAGATTGGAGATCGTCCGATGTTGGTGTCGATGTGGGCCGTGTGGTGTCAGCCGTGTCGTCGTGAATTGCCAGTACTGCAGAAGATTTCCCGATCGAACCGGAGTGTGGACGTTCTTGCGGTCAACGTCGGTGACGACCCGCAGCGAATCGCGGAGTACCTCGATGAAATGTCGCTGGAACTTCCCGTGGCTATCGATCCAGTTGGAGACTTGTTGACTGCTCTCGATGTCGGCACGGTGCCAGCGACAGTCCTGTTCGATCGCGATGGGTCGATTCTCTGGAGTCATCTCGGGGCGGTGAGCGCCGATCAGGTCGACGCTGCGCTTCAGGAGTACCTCCCTCGAGGTTGAATCACGCTGTGGTCGACAGGTTCTTGGTCGATCGGCCGCGGTTCCGCGAACTTCTCGCTCAACGGCGCGAGGTGGTTCCCGACTTCTGGCGCAATGACGCCTCGATGCGGGCGATGCGGGTTCTTGCTGGTGGATGGGTCTTCGACACTCGTGCACTCGGCTGAGTCCGCCGAAGCGCTGCGGCGAGTTCCTTGCCGTAGCCGAGTCGGACGACTCGTTGATCTGCCTGGAACTCCGCCGAGCGGCCGACCCAGGTGTTCAGCGATTGAGCTGCCGCGAATCCTGAAGCGAACACCCACGACAACACACTGAAGACGTACGCGATCAGGTTGCCTGTCGTGTTCGCCAACTTGGAGTTGCGTGCGAAGGCCCGCGTCGCCGCCACGGAGACGTTGTTCAAGAAGTATCCGAGGCGAGCAATCACGTAGATCGGCATCGTCAACCACTGGTTGATGGTCAGAGCAACCGTGTGCGAGCCGAGGTGGTGGCACAACTCGTGGGCGAGCACGCCACAGAGCTCTTGGTGGGTGAGATTCTGAGCGGCGTAACTGGTGACGACGACGAGGTGTCCACCGCACGCATAGGCATTGATGTCCTCGTCGTCGACGACCCCGACGACGTATCGACGTCCCTTGATGTGCCACGCCTGAGTCACCTCGTCGAACGCAGGCTGGAGCTTCGAAGCCTCGGCAGATGTGGGCCGGCGAGCTCCGATCAGCGTGGTGAGCACGCGCCTCTGAGCCCAGGGCAGGAACAGCAAGAGCCCCGCTGCCAGATATCCGACCATGACGTACCAGGCGGGGACATCGGTGAACGCTCCAACGGGCAGCCAGAACACGAGCATGGCGACGAACCACAGCGGCACGATCGCCACAGCCGGAACGAAGGCGAAGAAAGCCGCACGATCGATATCGCGGTGTTGCACCGATCGGGAATCGAC
>JBDLRO010000084.1:0-2823 GCA_039800025.1 Actinomycetota bacterium
TCCGAGCCGGTGCGTTACGAAGTCGATCGCATTCGCAACGGAAAGAGCTTCTGCACGCGACGAGTCGTGGCTCGCCAGACGGTCGGAGCGATTCTCAATCTCGAAGCCAGTTTTCAAATCCATGAGGACGCCGCAGATATGCAGCCGATTCCTTTTCCGGTGGGTGTGCCCGATCCGGAATCGATGGAGAACTCGGCTTGGTCGGAGGTCTTCGATCGCCGTTGGATCGCGAACGAGGACATGCCGGGTGGCGTGCGCGAGGGCTCTGGCCGGTCGATGTCGTGGTTCCGCATCACCGAGGAACTCGGATCATCCGACGACGTCAGGTCGCGACTCCTTCATCGGTGTGCGTTCACCTATCTCAGCGACGATCTGCCGACCGATGCAGTCGTGCGGTCTCATCCGGTGATCTCTCAGCGTCCGGAGAATGAACGCAACTTCCAGGGTGCGAGCCTCGACCACACGATCTGGTTCCACCGACCGATTCGTGCCGACCAATGGCATCTGCAGGACTTCACATGCCACTCGGTCGGGAACAGTCGTGGCTTGTCGATCGGGCACGTGTTCAGTCAGGACGGGATCTTGGTCGCGACCGTTGCCCAAGAGGTGCTGATCCGCGATCGCCAGGTGTGACGTCGGGTTCCGGGCTCAGCGCCGGAGGCGAATGCCGTTGATATCGGGCTCAGCGCCGGAGGCGAATGCCGTTGATATCGGGCTCAGCGCCGGAGGCGAATGCCGTTGATATATGGCGTGACAGCTGCGGCAAAAAACGGCGTCAGCCACTCTGCGTAGGTGGTCGTGATGTGGTTCGAGTCTCGGTACATCAGCAGATTGCCCGAGATGACAGGACACATCGTGTCGGTGCAAACCCAGTGACTCGTATCGAGGTACTGCGCGCCGTTCTCGACGGCAACATCGATGTTCGTCTGTTGCCGTGAAGCCCGGATGCCCTTGTCACGGGTGAACGTGCACGCTTCGACGTTCGAGAGAGATTTCGACAGACAGGTCGGAACGTCCTGTCCCGGATACGGGGTGTCCGTGATGACGATCGGGCTGATCCCCATCGACTGAAGGCGCGGAAGGAGTTCGGCGAAACCCGCTTTGATCTTCGCGTCGGAGAAGGGCTCACGAGTGTTCGGATCCTGGAGCCTGTTCGAGTAGCCGATGAAGATCACCGACACCTTTTCCTCCACGAGACGTTCCATCACCTGCTCGCGCCATGGTTTGCATTCGGGGTAGGTCGGGCCGACGAGTGAGTTGTAGGTGATCAACTCGATCGGCGTGCAGCCGGTCTTCGTGAGTGGAACGAGCCGCCAGGAATTGTCGATCGCGATTTGATTGAGAGCCGGGAACCATTGGGCGGCGTGAGAGTCGCCGTAGAGGGCAACCGTGAAGTCGGAATCGATGTCTCCGTATTCGCACACAGCGGGAACGGCCGAACCGATGTCGACATGGCAATCGGTCGAGTAGATGAGCGGCTTGTCACCCGACGCCGCGCGCAGTGATGGCGTCAGGTTCGCCGGAACCACCTTGGTCTGAAGTGCGGCGGTGAGGACATCGAGAGGTGCCGTCGGATTCACGATGTCGGGTGGTGGCCCTTCAGGGGGAGGCCCGGAGTCTTCGGGTTCGCTCGGGACGGAGTCCGTGGTTGCCACTGTGGTCGTGCTCGAAGTTTCGGGAAGGGTCGGCACGATCACGGGGGGAAGTTCTGCCATTTCGTCGGTGCTGAGTGCGACAGATGATGTTCGCAGGACGGCGCCGAATCCGACGCTGACGACGATCAACGTCGCTCCGAGCGTCAGTGCCATGCGAGGTCGATGATTCAGCTTCACCGAATGGCGGATCGGATTTTCCAGCAGTTGGTGCGACAGGGTTGCCGCACCCACGGCGAGCGCCACCGCTGCGAGGCGCTCTTGGGCCGTCAAGGCTCGACCTGCGTATCCCTCGGCGATGATCAATGCCGGCCAGTGCCACAGGTAGATCGAATACGAGCGTCCCCCGATCCATTGCAGCGGTGCGAAGCGCAGGACTTCGCGGGGTCCGCCGCGAGTGGTATCGCCTGCCATCAGAACGAGCGCGGTCGACACCACTGGCAGAAGCGCGACCCGTCCCGGGAATGCCATCGTCTCGTCGAAGATCGCAACACTCACGACGATGCCCGCGAGGCCGGACCAGCCGAGTGCCACGCGTACGTTCGACTCGAGAGTCTGGATGTACGGCCATGCCAATGCCACCAGGGCTCCGACTCCGAGTTCCCAGGCTCGGGTGTGCAGTCCGAAGAACGCCCACGGTTGGGATGCCCCGGTCTGCCACACGCACGCGATGAACGAAGCGATCGACGCAGCCCCGACGACCATGAGGGCACGGGCGCGACCTTGGCGTGCGTTCCACAGGAGCACCATCAACAGGGCCGGCCAGACGATGTAGAACTGCTCCTCGACCGACAGCGACCAGAAGTGTTGGAACGGCGACGGCGGCAAGTCGGACTGCAAGTAGTCGGTACTGCGTGCTGCCAGAACCATGTTGGCGAAGAAGCCTCCGCTCGCAATTGCGTCGGTGCCGATGTCTCGGAGGCGCAATGGTTCGAGGAGTGCCCTGCTCGCGAGAACCGTGGCGACGATCACCAGTGCACTGGCCGGCAGGAGGCGGCGGGCGCGGCGCGCATAGAACCGGGACAGGGAGATCCGGCCGGTGCCCGAGCGCTCATCGACGAGCAGCGATGTGATCAGGAAGCCCGATACGACGAAGAAGACGTCGACACCGACGAAGCCTCCGGACAATCCGGTGCCGGCGTGATAGAGAACGACCGCAGCGACTGCGACG
>JBDLRO010000085.1:0-10102 GCA_039800025.1 Actinomycetota bacterium
TGTTCCCGTGGATCTGTGAAATGTCGTCGGCTGGACGGCTGACATAGTGCTCGATCAGACTTCGCCCCTCGAGAACGGCGACCTGAGTGATGTTCGACCTCACCTGGACGCACATGAAGTACCGGCCGATCGGCTTCCCATTTCGCTCACGTCCGCGGCGCCGTTCGATGACGTCGACTTCGGCACCGCGGCTCTCGCTGCGGGAACGGCTCGTGCGACGACGCTTCTTCTTGGCGGTCGAGTTTTCCTCTTTGGTCGACTCGGGACCTTGTGAGTCCTGCTCACCGGCGCGCGCCTTGTTCCGCGCTTCCGGTTTGACCGCCCCGGCGCGAACTCCTCCGGGCATGGTCACCGATGGCTTCGCCGGCGCCGGCGCGGGCCTCGTGTCGCCGATCTTGGGACGCGGAACGAGCGCCTCAGCCGCTGCCTGTGCAGAGGGGCGGCCCTCGCTCATCCGGTCGGGAAGTTCGATGTCGGATTGCGCTGCTGTCGATGCCTCACGCGAAGGATCCGTCGAACCGTCTGCTGACCCAGCCACCGAAGCAGGACGCGGTCGATTTCGACCTCCGCGAGATCCGCGACGGCGCTTCTTCGCGCCCGATCCCGCCGGCGACGTGTAGCTCGAATTCCTGGTCGATTCCTGGTCAGACTGCCGTTGCGGGCGCGACCCGCTCGGTGCACTCTCTTCGGGAACGCCATCGGGAATTCCCGAGTTGTGATCGTTCTCGCTCATCGAAATGTTCCTTTCTCACGCGCACACCTGCGGGCGCGCCGCCGAATCGGACAGCACATCGATTCGCTGTCCGTTCTTGTCGATCCATTGCTGCGTTCGAAGGACTCTCGTGAGGTGATCCCACGGTTCGTCCCCCGGAATCAGGGCCCGCACCAGTTCGGTCGGTCTGATTCCTCGTCCCGATGTCGTCAACATCGCCGAAATCGCTGTCGCCGACCCGGATCGCAGCGGATCTCCGGGCCAGGCATCGACAACTGAATCCAGATGCTCCGCGCGGGCAATCTCGATCTCGAGAATTCCCGGGCGGATGTCATCGCGTTGCATCTCCCCTTTGCGCTCTCTTTCGAGAAGGACCGATTCACTGGCCCGAAGCGCGTCGACGGCGCGCTCCACATCGGGATGCTCGATCACGAGAATCCAGGACGAAGCCGTCACGGATTCCTGCAAGGAGACGTCTCCACTCGCAACTTCACCGACGTACGTGACGGCGAAGCCCGAGGGAAGCGCCTCATCGATACGTTCGCGCCATTCTCCGAGGTCTGGTGCTTCCGACACAGCTCGACCCTGGACAGGATCGACAGTGATGTCGAGGAGCTCGATCAACGACTCGGCTCCGGTCGGGAGTGCCAGACCGAAAGAGATCCGAGCACGCGGAGTGAATCCAGTCGACATTGCGACGGGAATCTCTGCTTTGCGAAGTGTTCGCTCCCAGAGGCGCGCCACATCACGATGACCGAGGAAACGAACCTTCCCCAACTTGGTGTAGGCCAGTCGGAATTTCATCAGCCCCGAACTCACGGTGCCACCCGCGCCAAACGCACGTCGACCGGCACCGGTCCGACGCGATTCAGGTCCTGGCCGGTCCCTTGGCTTCCTCCAGCCGGGGGAATCGGAGATGCGACGATGTGCTCGAGTCCGTCGCCGGTGCACACGCCACAGTCGTAGCAAGGGGTCCAACGGCAGTCCTCGAGTCCGAATTCGTGAAGCGCGGCCTGCCAGTCCTGCCACAGGAAGTCCTGATGGAGACCGGCAGAGAGATGCGACCACGGCAACACGTCGTCCTCGTGCCGATGACGCGTCACGTAGTCGTCGGGCGACAAACCTTCAGCGGCCATTGCATCGCGCCAACGCGTGACGTCGAAGAACTCCGACCACTCCTGGAAGACTCCGCCCTCTCGCCAGACGCGTTCGATCACCGCGCCGATTCGCCGGTCGCCCCGGCTCGCAATGCCTTCGGCCAACGACGCGGCAGGATCGTGCCACTTCACGTTGACACCCTTCGCCCTCGATGCTGAATCGCGAACGAGACGAATCTTGCGTCCGAGTTCCTCGACTGAGTTCTGTCCGAACCACTGGAAGGGAGTGTGCGCCTTCGGCACGAAACCGCCGACACTCACCGTGACACTTGCACGATTGGTGTAACGACGCCCGATTGCCACACACCCCGCGGCAAGGTCGACGATTCCCTCGGTGTCGACATCGGTCTCGGTCGGCAGACCGGTGAGGAAGTACAACTTCGCTCGCGACCATCCCGATGCAAACGCCGATTCGACAGCGCCGTAGAGGTCCTCTTCGGTGATCAGCTTGTTGATCACCGTGCGCAATCTCCAAGTACCTGCTTCAGGGGCGAAGGTGAGACCGCTGCGACGACCACTGGCAACCTTGGCAGCAAGACCCACCGTGAAAGCATCGACACGCAGCGATGGCAGGGAAATGGTCGGCGCTCCGCATGCCGTCGGATCAGGAACGAGAGTCGATACCACATCCTCGATTCCGCTGAAGTCGGCTGTCGACAACGACGTCAAACTGACTTCGTTGTAACCGGAACGTCGTAGACCTCGCGACACCATCGAGCGAACCTGGTCCGCGGGACGTTCGCGAACCGGGCGCGTGATCATTCCTGCTTGACAGAAACGGCACCCGCGCGTGCAGCCCCGGAAGACCTCGACCGCGAGGCGATCGTGTACGACCTCGGTGAGGGGCACGAGTGGCCTGCGGGGATAATCCCATTGACCGAGATCGGACACGGTCCTCTTGGTCACCGTCTCCGGAACATCGGAATGAAGCGGACGAATGTCACGGATCGGTCCTCGAGGAGGAGTGGTCGAATCCGACCGACTCGATCCGGATTCGTAGACGACCTCGTAGAGCGACGGAACATAGACCCCCGGAATTCGGGCGAGTTCCCTCAAGACTCCAGATCGCGATCCCTCGGTCCGTCCAGAGGCCTTCCACTCACGAACGACCTCGGTGATCTCGCCGATCACCTCTTCGCCCTCGCCCAGGACTGCAGCATCGATGAAGTCCGACATGGGTTCCGGGTTGAACGCGGCATGACCACCGATGATCACGAGCGGATCTTCAGGACCTCGACGCCGCGCATGCACAGCGAAGCCAGCGAGGTCGATCATGTTCAGCACGTTCGTGTACACGAGTTCCGATGACAAGTTGAACGCAAGAATGTCGAATTCGCCGGCCGGTCGATGGGTGTCGACCGAGAACAGCGGAATCCCCCGCTCCCGCATCAATACTTCGAGGTCGACCCAGGGCGCGTAGGTTCTCTCTGCGGCGGCGTCGGAGCGCTCGTTCAGGATCTCGTAGAGGATCTGCAAGCCCTGATTGGGCAAGCCGACCTCGTACACGTCGGGATACGCCAGGAGCCACGCAACCGTGTCCCGGCCATGACGAGGCTCGACGGCCCCGTCCTCGCACCCGATGTATCGACCTGGTTTGCGCACCCTCGCGAGGAGCGGTTCGAGCCGCGGCCAAAGGGATGACATGACCGGCAAAGTCTACCGCTGGGACCTGCAGTCCACAGGAGACACCTGTGGATAACTTCGCGCCGGTCTCTCAGCGCAAACGACGCATGTGCACGCTCTCGACCAGTCCGATCATGATCGCAAATGCCAACAAGGACGATCCCCCATAACTAACGAAGGGAAGCGGCACGCCGGTGACCGGCATGATGCCCATCGTCATGCCGATGTTCTGGAAGACGTGCCAGAGGAGGATCCCGAAGATCCCCACACAGATATACGTTCCGAACATGTCCTTGCTGGTCTGGGCGATCCTCCAGATTCGAAACAGAACGAGTCCGAACAGGAACAGCACGAGGCCGCCGCCGATCATGCCGAATTGCTCGGCAATGGCGGAGAAGATGAAATCGCTCTGTTGAACTGGTACGAACTTTCCGTTCGTGAGAGGACCTTCGAGATATCCCTTCCCGAACCAGCCCCCCGTAGCAACAGCACGCTTTGCGTAGCGAACCTGAAAGACGAATTCCTCGAGGCTCTCGTCGGTCGAGTTCTGGTACACGAATGCTTCGATTCGTCGCAGCTGATAGCGATCGACGATGCCGGCGACGACCGCTGCAGCCATGGTCGCGACGGTCAACAGGCTGATCATGAGGAGATAGCGGAACCGAATTCCTGCCATGACGAAGATCGCAAGTGCTCCAATGATGATCACGAAGGCCGAACCGAGGTCTGGCTGAGCGATGATGAGCGCGACGGGAATACCGAGCAGGATCATCGCTCGAACGAATTGGGAATAGTCGAGTGCTGCGTCTCGACGATCACTGACGAATCCCGCCAATGTGAGCACGATCACTGGTTTCGCGAATTCCGCCGGCTGGAACGAGAAGGGACCGAGGTCGAAGGACAGCCGCGCTCCACCGCGGATCGCTCCTGCCGACAGCACGAGAACCAGCGCGAAGATCGTCGTCCCGTAGAAGAATGCCGCTCTCTCGCGCAACATCGTGTAGTCGAATGTCATGACCATGCCAAGAATGACCACCGCAATCAGGGCGTAGATCACTTGCCGAGTGGTGAACCAGTAGGGGTCCCCTTCGATCTTCCAGAAGGTCGCGCTGTAGATGCTGAAAATGCCGATGACGCTCAAGAGGAGCACCGGCACGAGAAGAGTCCAGTCGATATTGCGCCGAGGTGCTCCCCCGCTCGACCGAATATTGCCGAGGCCCGAGTCGGGCTGGCGACGCAGCATCGACAACGCCATCAGTCTCGACCTCCGAGAGCTGCGCCGGACAGACACGCCCTGTCAGGCAGTTCGCGTTGGGGTGCGGGAAGCGTCGAATTGATATCCAACGGATTCGACGGCCGCACGACCGGCAATTCGATCGCACCGGCGTACCCCATCAACATGCACTTTGCGACGGGTGCAGCTGCACGGGACCCGAACCCGGCCTTTTCCAAGTACGCAGAGACCACAACGGGGCGACTCGGATCGAGACTGAACACGGCGAACACCGAGGAGTCATACCAAGGAAGGCTCAAATATCCCTGAGCGGTTCCCGTTTTGCCGGCGATCGGAAGAAGATCATAGGGATACCTTTCGAAGAGCTTTTCACCTGTCGTCGAGTGGTAGTAGTCGGACGTGACCCCTGGACCGGTAATCACCCGAGACAGGCCACGCACGATCGGATCACGGAATTCCGCCGGCATGTCGATGGTGCGAATCGTGTCCTTTGCTCCCAGGTTCAAGTACACCTTCGACCTCGAGACGTCTGCGAAACCCGGCTGAACTGCGTTGGGTGTTCCCGGCTCGAGAAGTGCCAGAGCGATCAACGGCCTGTTCACCTCACCGCCGTTTGCGAGAGTTCCGTACCCCTGCGCCAACTGCAATGGACTCGCGGCGAGGAGCCCCTGCCCGATCGCCAACAGAACGTTGTCACCGCCCGAGTACTCCTGTTCCGCCTCGAATGCCTTGTATCGCTCCGCGAGGCGGTCCTTCTCTTCTTGGTCCGGAACTCTTCCTGCGGACTCGAACGGAAGGTCGATTCCTGTTCGCGAGCCGAATCCGAACCGCCGCACTTCCTGCTGAAGAAGAAAAGGCTGGACCGTCTGGCCCGGGTTTCGGGGGTCTGGCGCTCTGCGCTCTTCGAACAGCTCCTCGCCGATCTTGTAGAAGAATGTGTCGACGGATACCGCGAGCGCGTCTTCGACGTCGATGTCCGTCCCGTAGAAGCACGGTCTGTTGGTGGAGCCGCACAGTGCGTTTCGATACACGCATTTCGCTCCCGTTCGCCGGTCTCGACCAGTCGCGGTGTCGATGTCCGCCTGCTGGTTCTGGGCGGCCTCTTGAGCGCTTGCATTGCAGTTCGGGCCATAGCGCAAGAAATACGCACCGTTGTTCCAGATCGGGTTTCCGTTGCGATCCTTTCCTGCGACGTACCTGTCCTCGAACCGGTAATCGACGCCGCCGGGAAGTTGTCCCGTGTTCAGCGCCGCGAAGGCGACGAATGGCTTGAAACTGGAGCCGAGGTTGTACTGCCCTTGAACTGCTCGGTTGACGAGAATCGACTTGTTCGGATCGTCGGTGCGGGGGAAGATCTGGGAGAACTTGTCCGAATCCACACCAGAGTTGAACCACCGGTTGTCGAACGTCGGATAACTGGCGATCGCATTCACCTGGCCGGTCGAGTAGTCCATCATGACCACTGATCCGGCAGGAGAGATGTAATTGGAGCAGGGTGGTACAGGCACCATCTGCTCCTGGCCATTTTCATCGACGATCCGAGCAGACTCGATCACAGGGACGAGTTTCACGACATCACGTCCCTGGATCCTGGACTGCTCCTCATCCAGCACCCACACATCTCGTCCTCGAAGCAGTGATTCCTGCTCGTCGCGCACCCTCTTCTTCTGTTGACAGACTTCCGCATAGCTTCGGATGCGCAATTGCGTCTCGAGAGTCATCTCAGCAAATTGCTGAAAGTCGAGATCGATGGCAAGTTGAAGGTCGTATCCCGGCATCGGTTCCTTGCGTTCGACTACGTCGAGAATCACTCCGCGAGAATCGACCTCGTACTTCACATATCCAGGAGTCCCACGCAAGTAGGGCTCGAACGACTTCTCCACGCCGAACTGTCCCACACGTTCGTTCAAGTCGTATCCGAGTTCTCGGTACTGCAAACTGTCGTCTGCTGTAATGGCGCCCAGATAGCCGACGACGTGAGACGCAATCGGAGCATAAGGGTATTGCCGTTTCCATTGAACACTGACGTCGATGCCTGGGTAGTCCTCGGTCCGCTGGATGAGGTAGATCGCTGTCTCCTCGCTCACCCCTTCCTTCAGTGGCATCGGAAGGAGCGGGCTGTACCGGTTGCTCTTGTACCTGGCCTCGAGGTCACTCGGAGACACCTCGAGCAGGGGTGCCAGCCGACGGAACAACTCGAGGCGGTCGGCGGTACGGCGCATCACCTCCCAGGACATCGTCATGGTCAGGACACGTTCGTTGTCGGCGAGAATGCGCCCATCCCTGTCGAAGATTCGACCACGTTCGGGAAGCAGCCTCACCGTTCGGGTCTTGTTGGCTTGAACTCGTTCCTCGAGGACCGGAGCGTCAACCGCTTGAAGGAACCACAATCGGAGCCCGAGAGCGCTGAAGAGCACGGCACCGATCGTGCCGAGAACCGCCAGACGGCTGGAACGCTTCATGACAGCCATTCTTTAAGCCTGACACAACTCGACTCCGAAGTGCATTCATCGGTTCGACCCGATGCTCCGAGACGCGCAAGGCGTCCGGGTTCACACAGAGGCGTCGTCGAACCGTGAGAGCAATTCGCGTCGTTTGATCGCCAAGCACCACCTCATGAGTGGCACCGTCACCAGGCTGAGCAGCATGTTCGCAACCGACACGATGGCGACCACTCCGATGAGACGCAGCGAGATCCATCCGTCGACACCGACCCAGTTGGCGAGTACTGGCTGGGCAACTGTCGCAAAGGCGCTCACGAGGCCAACCGCAAGAGTATTGAGCCACCAGGGATTCGGCACCGTCCGCGAGTAGACAGCGCCCGCCGCCCAACCTGCGAGTCCGTAGACGAACGCCAGAAGCCCGAGCGGGCTGGACAGGACGAGGTCGAACATCAAGCCGAGAGTGAACCCTGCCAAGGCGCCGTTCTCCGATCCGCCGATCACACCGGCTGATACGGCGAGGCCCAACATCAGCTGAACGGCCACACCGAAGAACTTAACATCGGCGAAGAATGTGGTCTGGATGGGAAGCGCAAGAAAGGAAACGAGAAGGAGTCGAACGATCGGCCGGTTCAGGATCTCGACCATGGTCAGCCACCGGCCACGGGCTGATACAGGAGAACGCGCAAGAAGTTCAGAGTTGACAGTCGAGCTGATAGGCGCACCTCGAGAGCTGCACCCGACGTCCCCGACCGCTCCGTGATCTTGATCACGCGACCGACCACGACTCCACGAGGCGCCAGGCTCGCCCCTCCTCCAGAGGTGATGACAAGGGCCCCTACCTTGATTTCACCGAAACGAGAGTTCTGGTCGATGAATTCGACAATGGGCGGACGGTCGGATCCACGTCCGCGAAAAGCCCCAGTTTCCGAGGCGGGCAGATCTTCGAAGTCGACGATGTCGAATGCGGGACCCGCGGTCGTCTCTGGCACCGTGGTCTGCGGCGACTCCGGAACATTCGTCGGCGGCAACGTCGGAATCGTCCCCGCAGCACCGGGAGCAGGAACCGTTGTCGAAGTGTCGACTGCCGTCGCCACCGTCGTCGTGGTCGACGTCGTCGATGTCGTCCCGGACGTGGTCTCCTCGACCACCGGTGGATTGATCACCTGCACCGGAATCGCATAGGCGACATCGGTAGCGAGCATCACGAGTGCTCGCCGCGGAAAGACCTCAGTGACCTTGCCGACGAGTCCAGCAGCATTCACCACGGGCATTCCGACACGCAGACCTCGATCGGACCCCTGGTTGATCTCGACCACCTGTGAGAAGTTCGAGGCGGTGTCGCCGATCACCTGTGCCGTGATCGACGAGATGTCCGACAAGTTGTCGATGCCGTTCAATGCCAGCAATTCCTGGGCGTCTCGCGCTGTTGCCAATGCAGCGATGAACGCCCCCTCTTGCTGATCGAGGCGGTCCTGCAATCGCAGCAGTTCGTCCTGAAGCTCGTCGAACTCCGTGAAGCTGCGCCACGCATTCTCCACAGGACGCGTCACGACACGCGTGGCATCCTGCACAGGCTCGAAAACGAGCGTGAAAGCCCGACGAAGCCCGTTGACCAGAAAATTGTTCTGAACGTCGAGCGTCATCAGAAGAACCGAAGTCAGCGCAAGAAGTGCGATCGTGCGTCGACGACCTACGGAGTATGTAGCCATCTTCTGCTACCTCAGCCGATGTCGTCGACACTCGACAGGAATTCGCGCATCATTTCGATGTTGTCGAGAGCCTGGCCTGATCCGAGGACGACGGAGAACAGCGGATCCGGTGCAATGTTGATCGGCATTCCCGTCTCATGAGCCAGTCGCCGATCGATGCCTGCCAGAAGGGCCCCTCCTCCAGTGATCGTGATTCCGACGTGCATGATGTCCGCAGCAAGTTCCGGAGGGGTCTTGTCCAGGGTGGTCCTCACGGAATCCACGATCGCCGCGACGGGCTCCGCGAGTGCTTCACGAACCTGGTCCGTGGTCAGGGCGATGGTACGCGGCAGACCGCTGATCAGATCGCGTCCGCGAATGTCGGCTGTGATCTCCTCTTCGAATGGCCATGCGGAACCCAATTGGATCTTGATCTCCTCTGCAGTTCGCTCGCCCACTGCAACAGAGAACTCCTTCTTGAGATACGAGATGATCGCCTCGTCCAGCTCGTCTCCTGCGACCCGCAGTGACTGGGCGGTCACGATTCCACCGAGCGAGATGACCGCGACTTCAGTCGTTCCACCTCCGATGTCCACGATCATGTTTCCCGTCGGCTCGTGCACTCCCAGGCCGGCTCCGATCGCCGCTGCCATCGGCTCTTCGATGATGTGCACCGGACGCCGAGCCCCGGCGTACTCAGCCGCGTCCTGCACTGCTCGCTGTTCGACACCGGTGATTCCGGAGGGCACGCAGATCACCATGCGCGGTTTGCTCCAACGGCTGCCGTGAATCTGCTGAATGAAGTATCGCAACATCTTCTCGCACACGTCGAAGTCGGCAATGACACCGTCTTTCAACGGTCGCACGACGCGAATGTGTCCAGGCGTGCGGCCCATCATCCGCTTCGCCTCCATGCCGACGGCCACCAGGCGCCCGTCGGCGACGTCGACGGCCACGACCGAGGGTTCGTTGAGAACGACACCCATGCCACGCACGTAGATCAACGTGTTGGCGGTGCCGAGATCGATCGCTATGTCTCGCCCTAGGGCCAGCGGGTTGTTCCGGGCCATGGCCAGAGCCTCCTACAACGCCGATGTTCGAGTGTCCACGAACATCCAGCTCCAATTCTACAAACTCCCGAATCGACTACAGACCGGGAAAGAAAATGCCGATTTCCCTCTCTGCCGAAGCCAGAGAGTCGCTTCCATGGACCAAGTTCTCGGTGAACAGGATGCCGAGGTCTC
>JBDLRO010000086.1:0-7298 GCA_039800025.1 Actinomycetota bacterium
CAACGACGTCGGATCACTCGAACCGGTCACCGGCAACCTCGGTGCCGTCACCTGAATCGGCTGACTGAAACCCACGCCACTCTCGGGTGCGTACACCGCCAAGGTGTGAGAACCCGACGCCAAACCGGTCGGCAAATTGCCACTGATCGTCACCACACCTTGCGCATCGGCGTAACCCGCACCGATCACCTGCGGTGTCGACGCCACGATCAACTGCACGTACTCGAACGGAGTGAACCCGCCAAACGTCACCGCCACCTCGCCACCAACCGCCAACGTCGGATTGGCAACGATCGGCGAGGCAGCCACCGGCAACTCGCGTACCACCGACAACGCCGGAGCCGGAAGAGTCGTGGTCGGCGCCTCGGTTCGAGGCGGCACCGTGGTCGGAGCAAGCGTGGTCGGAGCAACCGTGGGAGCGACGAACACCGGCTCCGGCGCTGCAGCCGTCGTCGTGGTCGGAGCAGCCGTGGTGGTGGTCGGAGCCACAGTCGCCCCGGGAGCCTCCACCTGCGCGGCATCGCGAATGAACCACGCCATGGCGGTGTCCTTCATCATCATCATCGGATCGGGATCGCTGTCGTAGCCAATGGCCATGCACTGCGTTGCAGTCGGACACGAAAAATCATTGATCGCCGTTCTCCCCACTCCGGTGGTCGACGTCAATTCCGCCCACGTCGCGCCATCCCACGTCATCACGAGCGAGGCGTCAAGACCACCCAACCACTTCTGGCCGACCATCACACATTGCGTGGAGGACACGCAGCCCAGTGCGTATGGACTGGCCCCATTGGGCCTGTTCACATTTCCCGTCGCAATGACCGGCAATGCCACGTTCGTCCAACGAGTTTGAACAGAACCGGAACCAAGGTCGTACAACAACCCCGCGACCGTCGAATAGTCCTGTCCAGTGCCAAAGATCGTGCAAAGACCAAGCCCCCCTGGCTGACAGTCCACAGAACTGAGTCGCGTCAACGAGTCGGTCCGCCCAGTAGGAGCCGACCATGCTCCCCCGATGCCGTCACGATCGAGAATCTGCGATGTTGGAGTGCCATTTTCGTCGGAAATGGTCACCCCGACGCAGCGTCCGGAAACATCGCAGTCGATATCTCTCATTTTCTGAAATTTTCCATCAGTTGCAAACAAGGCCGATGTTTCTCTGGTCCACGTCGAGCCGTTCCACTTCAGTACGAGAGAAAGCGAGGGGTCGTTCCACGAGTTGGGGTCTTCATCCGATGCGCCAGCTGCCATGCAAAACTGAGCCGAGGGACACGACACCGACTCGAGTCGTTGGACACCTGTCGGCAATGTTGCTTGGGTAATCGACGTGCCGTCCCATACAAAGGCCAAGCCACTGTTGTTCTCATTCCCAACCACGACACAGAAGGTCGATGACGCACACGACACTTCCTGGATGTCGAACGGCGACGGAAACCCGGACGAAGGCACCACCGACCACGTGGCACCGTTCCATGCCGACAGGTAGGTGCCGAACGGACCCATGCCGGAGGTTTCTTTCGTCCGACCAACCGTGAGGCAGAACGAGGTAGTCGGACAGGAGACCGACACCGGCGAGTTCGAGTACGCCCCCGGGTTCGGATAAGTCACCGACGTCACGGTGTCGTAGTCGGCCGAGACCGAACCACCCGACACGGTGAGAAGTCCGACGATGACCGATGCTGCGAGAAGCAGAGCCGACAGAAACGAACGGGGTGACGAAACGCGATCAACAACGGGCATGACGGTCCTTTCGAAACGAATGCCGTCACGATCTCATCGCGGCGAGAGGGGGAACTCGAAAATCTCCTGGGTTTGACCGTTTGTGACGTCGATTGACCACGACCCCGGCGTGAATGACCACGCTTTGGCTCCGGGATCACCGAAATTTAACTGGCTCATTCGAGGCGACATATAGCGTGACCTCGTGCCCACCTACGGACGACCCGGCATCACGGTGGGGCGCGATTCCGAGGTCGCATTCCTTCGGCAGGCACTCGAACAGTCCCTCAATCGCCGAGGATCCGCCATCGTCATCGAAGGCGAACCAGGCATGGGGAAATCACACCTTCTTCGTGGACTCGTCAACGACGCGCGCAGCCAGGATTTCTCCGTCGTTCACCTCACCGGACACGTCACCGATGTCTTCGAGCCGTTCGTGACCCTGTCGCATCTCCCACGTCTGAACGATCCGCTCTCCGACGTCGTGGTGCCGTCTGACGCCGATCCCCGTACCCGCTTCGCCGCTTTCAACGACTACCTCGGTCAACTGTCGCGTCGTCCCGCACTGCTCGTGATCGATGACATCCAATGGGTCGACGAATCGTCGTTACTCGTGATCTCGAGGTCGATCGAGAACGCCATCGACCTCGGTATCACCTTCGTCTGCGCCATTCGCACCGGGGCGAGCGAAGCCGACCCCGCTCGATCAGAAACTCTTCGTTCCATCCTTCGGGCGTGCACACGCCTTCACCTCGAAGGACTCAGCGAACTCGACTCCGCTTCGCTCGCCTCGACCATCGGAGATTTCGCAGTCGAGCAGAGCGATTTACGCCAGATCCATCGCATGGCCGACGGCAACCCGCTCTTCACGCTCGAATATCTACGTCTGCTTCGCCTGTCGGACTCGTCCTCGCTCCACCACGCACCTCCCGAAGTCACCCGCGTCATCGAGAACCGCATGCGATTGGCCAACATCGACCTGCGCGTCCTCGTGGCATTGGCGCTTCTCGGAGGTGTCGCAACCGTCGACGAGCTCGTGGTGATCGCCGAAGGTTTCGGCCTGACACCCAAAACCACGCGCGACAACATCGCAGTCGCCGAATCGGCGGTTCTGATCGGTCGAATGTCGGGCCGAACCGTCGAGTTCGTCCACCCGCTGTACGCGAATTGTGCGGCGAACTTTCCCGAAAGTCACGACCCTCACCTTCGCACCTCGGTGATCGCACTTCTCGAACGCGGTGGCCGATTCACCGAGGCCTTCGAACTCTGCGATGCACACTTGATCGAACACTCCCCCGATCTGGCCCACCGACTGGCCCAACTCACCGTCGACGAGGCATCATCCGACGCCGACACGAATCTCATCGGACGGGCGGCCGAATTCCTTCTGCCCCGCGTCGATCCGGAATCGACGGAATGGGTTCGGGCCGCACTCGCCCGTGCGCGAAATCTGATCGCAACGGGACGACGTGACGAGGGTTGGCGGCTCGCCGAGCAAGCGGCCAACACTGCCCAACGACTCGGCCTGCACACCGACCAAGCGAACGCCCTGCTCGCCATGGCCCGGATCGCCGAATTCATGCCCGATACTCAGGGTTACACGAGTAATCTCTCCCTCCTAGACCTCGACCAACTGCCGACCATCCTTCGAGCACGGGTCCTGGCAACTTCGGCACAGGTGGTCCTCTCCACCCCCACCGATGTCACCGATGCTTTCCGGCCACTCGGCACGACGTTTCGCGAAGCAGGATTCGAACTCACCGATGTGGGGTCGCGATCGGCATGGGCCTGGTCCACCAACGCGCCACTCGCCCGCGACCTGGCGAACCGAGCCCTCGAACTTCTCTCGGAGACAGTGGTTCCCCCCGCCACGAGTGTGGAAGTACTTAATTCGTGGCGGGAGGTGCATCGGTCCCCTGTGTTTCTGATCCAACGGCTCCGGCTGTCGGAACGAGCAATCGGATTCAGCGATCCGAGCGCCACGATCGAGAGTCGTCTCGTCCGTTCCATCGACCTCTACGAAAGCGGTTCGCGTCACCTCGCCACATCCGAACTGATCGTGGCCCACGAAGCGGCGAAACGATTCGGTGATGTACGAGGACTATGGCGCATCACCCTGCGATGGGCGGCCGATGCACTCGCGAAAGGCGACGTCGATTCGGCATGGAATCTGTCGGCAAAGGCCCTCACGTTCGGCGAACAAGTCGGCGAGCCGGGCCGAGTTCCTACGCTCGCTGCTCAACAATGCGCAGCCGCCATCGAACGAATCTTCCCGGCTGATCAGCTGTGGGTCTTCTCGATCGATCCGGCACTCACCGCCCACGGCCCGAGTCGAGCCTTGGCGGCCTTGGCCTGCGTGTCCGCCGGCGACCTCGAACGTGCCTCGGATTTCCTCGAAGATTCCTTCGCCGTCTTCGATGACACCGACCGTGAATCGTCATGGCTACTGACCCTCACCACCTTGGCGGAAGTTGCCTCGATGGTCGGACACAGTGGGTTCGCCGCTCGTGCCATCACTGCACTCGAACCCTTCGCCGACCTCAACGTGACCGACGGCCTGGGAACACTGATGCGCGGACCCGTGACGCGGTACCTCGGACTCGCCCACCGCACCGTCGGCGACATCGATCGTGCCGTCGACGATCTACTTCGAGCCCGCCTGTCGGCGGAGCACAACGGCGAAGAACTCTGGAGATTGGCGGCTCTCGTCGACATCGCCGAAACCCTCGCACCCTCCGGGTCGAGCCGGCTTCCGCAACTGGTGAGAATGGCCGACGTCGACGATGCTCATCAGCGACAACTCGACTGGCGTGCCGAGCGTGGCCGCCGAGCGCTCGAAACAGCGGGACGCGTCCTGAAAGACAACCTCACGCTCAGCGATCGACAGGTCACGATTCTCCGCGAAATGGCTCGCGGGTTGACAATTGCCGAGATCGGCCGTGCCTTGAAATACAGCCATTCGACGGTCCGACAGGAATCGATGGCGATCTACCGCCTGCTCGGAGTGGACGGCCGCGACGCCGCGATCACCGCCGCTCGCGAACGGTTCTTGATCTGAGTCGCTCTTTCGAGATTCACGCCTCGGTAGCGGTGGGGCCCACCGCGCCGATGGCGTCGAAATAGGCCAGGTGTGCGTCGACCACGTTCACCACATCGACGTCATCGAGGAGTTCGACTCCCATCGATTCGGCCTCGCCGAGCAGATGGGCGATCAGCGCCTCTTCGGTGATCACGAGTTGTTCGTCGATGTGTTGCGGCTTGTCGATCACGTCGACCGGCAGCAAGCCGCGGCTGTGCAACCAGTTGAGGTGCAGAACGAGGAGTTGCTGAAGTTCATCGAGGGTGAGTCGAGCCTGCGTGTCGGCGGGCAGGAGTTCGGCCACGAACGACACCGCCTGGTCGACTTGATACGCGGCTCGAGGGGCGACGGCGTCGAGGCGGCGGGCTTCACGACCGATCGTGAGAGCAGCCGTGAGGAACACGATCACACCAGCGACGACCCAGTAGATCCACATCGATTCTCAGGCTACTCCGGTGTTCTGGTGAGGGTTTTTCACCTCAGGGGTGAAAAACCCTCACCAGAACGACACCCGGACGACCTCAGACGAGAAGGGTGCGGCGGGAGCGGACCAGCAGTGCGCCGAACACCAACGTGAACAGTGCGAACACCACCACCTGGTTGCTGTCGCCACCCGTGACCGGAAGCGTGGTCGGCACGACCTGGATACCGAGAACGGCATAGGTGCTGCCCGTCGCCACCACGAGCGTGTGGTCACCCACCGCAATCGAGGCCGGCAACGTGCCCGACTTCTCGAACGTGCCATCTTCAGCAGTCGCGAATTCGGCGATCAAGGTGGGGGTCGACATGACGACGAACTCCCCGTCTTCTTCGTCACCGAAGCCAGAGCCGGCCAAACCGAACGACGAACCCACCGGCACCTGGAAACGACCGTCGGGCGTGACGTTGGCTTGATTGGCACCGACCATCAGCACCATCTCCTCGGCTTCCATCAGAACGATGTCTTCCGCCGGCACATCGACCGGATTGCCCGACGCGTCGAACACCAGATTGCGGATCACCGCACCCGTCGGCGTGTTCACCACTTCGAACGGCACGTTCGTGCCTTGCGGCAGCTGCTGCTGGAAGTTCTGCACCAGGTTGTTGGCCGCCTCGCGGATCTGCTGGATCTGCGCCGGCGTACGACGATTCGGCTGAACATTGCTGCCCGGCGTCTCGATACGAGTGGTCACCACTTCCTGCGTCTCACCATCGACAACGAGACCCGACTGTCCCGGAGGACGCACCAGACCCGGACGATTCTCATCAGTCACCAAAGTCGGACGACCCGGAACGCGCGGCTCGTCATCATCGTCATCCTCAGCCGGCGGAGTCGTCGGAGGCGTCACCGGAACGAACACGTTGTTGCTCGGCGGATTCTGCGGTTGCTGGTTCTGGTTCTGAACCCCGAAGTCGAGACGGGCGAGTTGGGTTGCCGAGATACCGCTCATCCCGGAGGAAAACTCTTGTGCTGCAATCAGAAGCTTGCCCGTGGCATCTTCGACGACTCCGATCGAATCTTCATTTTGGTAACCAAATGACAACGAACACGTTCCGTAGAAAAGTCTCGTCGCATCGGTGGCGAAGGTTGGATCGAGCTGCCCTGTTGCTGAAAAACGAATCAGCGCCGCAGTCGGCCCAGCGTTGTCGAAGTAATAGCCCCAGACCAAAATGTCTCCGCTCGAGAGGACCGAGAGCTCCGTCGGAACTCCGAGGTAACTCGGGCTGACTGCTACTCCCGACGACCCGAAGCCTTGAGAAAGATTCCCGTTGTTGTCTGAGAGATCAACCTTGGCGACTCGCCATGTTGCACTCGGAGGGTCCATCAGTCCCTGCCCCGCTACCTGGACTTTGTGCAACAGGTACAAAGACTGGCCGACGACCCGCATTCGGAGCGCTGTTTCGGAGACCGCAGGATCGCCAAGCACCTTCTCGCCCGACGCCCAGGCCTGGACGGCAACACCAGACGAGTCGTACTTCACGACCTTCAACTGGCCGGCGTCGGTTCGAGCCAAGAAGAATGATCCATCGGAATTGAACGCTGCAGGGATGAACGCTGACGATGCCGTAATGGATCCGCCGCTACCGAAGTTCGCATCGAGGGCCCCTGCACCCGAGTACCTCTTCGCCCAGTAGCTCGGACCTGTATTGCCGACCACCACAACCGATCCATCGGGAGCCGCCGAAACGCTGGTCGCTCCAGCGACCTCGACGACGCCGGTGCCATTGAACGTCGTGTCGATGGCACCAACCGACGTCAGTCGGGCAACGAATCGAACCGGGGCACCGTTGGACCGGTCGTACTGACCAACGACTGTGATTGCCCCGGCCGCATCGACCTCAGCTCGGTACACACGAACTCTGAGCTCAGGATTCGTCGACAGGTCGACGGTCAGCACGCCATTCGTACCGAAAGCGCTCACTGGCGCGCCTTGTGTATCGAACTTGCGAATGTCCAATCGAGCGTCCGAGCCTGATGGCGTGACTCCCGAAATGACGAGAAGATTCCGAACGTTGTTCG
>JBDLRO010000087.1:0-8504 GCA_039800025.1 Actinomycetota bacterium
GTTCTCGGTCCCAAGGTCGAACGAGCAGAGGTTCGTTCGGCGCAGATCGTCGGACTTTCGACCCGACAGGCGCTCGCGGTCGTGGTCATGTCCAACGGATCGGTCGAAAGTGAGCATCTCGAACTGGATGCCGACGTCTCCGAGACTCGCCTGACTGCTGCAGGTCTGCATCTGCAGAAGTATTTGGTCGGACGGAATCTTGCCGAGGACATTCAGTTGGGTGCGAGCGGAGATCCGTCTGTCGACGCCATTTGCACGAAGGCATTGTCAGCACTTCGACGCGTCGATGCCGACGATCCCGTGTACGTCGGTGGGGCTGCTTCGATGGCGTCGGCGTTCGAAGCCGTCGATGTCGTCCGTCAGGTTCTGCAAACGCTCGAGCAGCAATATCTCGTCGTGACCTTGGTGCGCGACATCCTCGATCGCGGGCTCAGCGTGTCGATCGGCGCCGAACACGGCATCGAACCGCTAGCGAATTGCTCGGTCGTGGTCGCGCCCGTCGTGGTGGACGGCGAGCGACTCGGAACAGTCGGGGTGCTCGGGCCGACTCGAATGAACTATCCGCAGGCCATGGCGACTGTCGAGGTGGTTTCGGAACGTCTGGGTCGTCGCCTCGGCGAAGGGTGATCCGAGTGGCGGACTATTACGAACTCCTCGGTGTCGATCGCAGTGCCAGCGCAGACGAGATCAAGAAGGCCTATCGCGTCATGGCGCGTCGGCTGCACCCTGATGCGAATCCCGGTGATGAATCCGCTGAGGAAAAGTTCAAACAGGTGGCCCAGGCGTACGAAGTGCTGTCGGATCCTGAAAGCCGCGCGCGGTACGACCGGTTCGGCGAGGCCGGCATGTCCGGCGGCGGGCAAGGGGACTTCTTTTCCGGAGCAGGCGGTCTGGGAGACATTTTCGAGTCGTTCTTCGGGGGAAATCCCTTCGGTGCCTCGCGTGGACCGTCGGGTCCTCCGCGCGGACAGGATCTCGAGGTTGTCGCTGATCTGCAGTTCGAACAGGCGGTGTTCGGCGCAATGGTCCCTGTCGAGATTCGCACAGCGATCGCATGTGAGGACTGTGACGGAACAGGTGCTGGTAGCGGAACCAAACCGGTGACGTGTGTCGACTGCGATGGGCGCGGTCAGGTACAGCGCGTTCGTCAGAGTCTGCTCGGCCAGATGGTGACGTCACAGGCGTGCCAGCGTTGCCGCGGATTCGGCGAGGTCATCGCCACTCCATGTGCGACGTGCAGTGGCGATGGACGCATCGTGACCGAGAAGACGTATCAGGTCGATGTCCCCGCCGGCGTCGACTCGGGTGCGACATTGCGCTTGACCGGACGAGGAGCAGTGGGGCCGCGTGGCGGTGGTGCGGGTGATCTCTTCGTTCACTTGCGCGTTCAGCCGCACGAGAAGTACGTGCGTGACGGTTTCGATCTGGTGACCTCGGTCGATGTCTCGATCGCGCAGGCAGCACTCGGAACAACCATCGAACTGGAGACTCTCGATGGAGCCGAAACTCTGGCAGTTCCGCCGGGAACCCAGCCAGGGCGAGTCTTCGTTCTGAAGAAGCGCGGAGTTCCCCGGTTGCAGTCGACGGGTCGCGGAGATCTCAAGGCGGTCGTGAAAGTTCTCGTGCCGACGAAGCTCGACGAGGAAGAAGCGAAGGTGTTGCGGCAGTTCGCCCAGCTGCGCGGTGAAGATGTCGCACCTGCCGACTCCGGATTCTTCGCGCGAATCAAGTCGGCATTTTCATGACGTCGCGCCGTCACGCAGCGGCGCACGTCTTCGTACGCAACCTTGCCCATCCAGTTCTGGAGGACTCCGATGCGCATCATCTGCTGCGGGTTCTTCGAGTCCGTCCCGGTGAGACCGTGACCGTGAGCAATGGGAGAGGGGAATGGCGGACGTGTGTGATGTCGTCTCGGTCGGAACTCCAACCGATCGACAACATGCTGCATGCCGAGCCGGCAGATGCACGTCCGATCACGGTTGCATTCGGCGTGACCAAGAGCGACAAACCCGAAATCGTCGTGCAAAAGCTGACCGAACTCGGTGTCGATCACATCGTTCCTGTCATGCTGGATCACTCAGTCGTGCGCTGGGACGGCGACAAAATCGAGCGACAACACGAACGCTTCGTGAAGGTGTCACGTGAGGCTGCTATGCAGAGTCGTCAGACATTTCTATCCGTCGTCCACAGAGTCGTGCCCGATCTCGAAACACTCCTGACCGAGCCGTTCATGATGGGGCAATGGGGTCTGGTCGCCCTCGCCGATCCCGATGGGACGAGCGATTTGAAGAAAGTCTCCGCTCTCATCATCGGTCCAGAGGGCGGGTTCAGCCAGCGGGAACTCGAACTCGTCGACGGTCGAGTCTCTCTCGTCGGAGGTGTGCTGCGAGCAGAAACAGCAGCAATCGCAGCGGGAGTTCTGCTGGCCAATGAACGGACCCGGTGATGAAGCGATGAGTCGTTCCTTGCCGGCGACATCCGAGGGTCTTTTCGGCGTCTATGTGCACATCCCGTTCTGTCGACATCGATGCGACTACTGCGCATTCGCCACGTTCACCGACAAGGACCACATCATCGCCGAATACCTCTCTGCGATGTCACGAGAGATCGAACTGGCGACTGATGTTCCCGATTCGACGTCGATCTTCGTCGGCGGCGGCACCCCCACTCGAGTGCCCCCAAGGGATCTCGTCGCTGTTCTCTCCTGCGTCCGCCGCACAACGGATGCCGAGGTGACGATCGAGTGCAATCCCGATGACGTGAGCGAGGAGTCGTTTCGCATCTATGCCTCCGCCGGTGTGAATCGGATCAGTCTCGGTGTGCAGTCGATGCGCGTGCACGTGTTGCAGAGTCTCGGCCGCACGCACGATCCGGAGAACGTTCGAAGGGCTGTTGAATCTGCTCGAGCAGCCGGCATTGACAACATCAACCTCGACATCATCTACGGAGCTCACGGGGAGTCGCTCGACGACTGGGAGGCGACAGTGAGGGGAGTCATCGCCCTCGAGCCTGATCATGTGTCCGCTTACGGCCTGACGGTCGAAGCGGGAACACCGCTCGCGGAGGACCGCGCGCGGCATCCCGATGACGACGTGCAGGCTGAGATGTACGATTGCGTCGACGACATCCTCGGATCATCCGGGTTTGCGAATTACGAGGTCTCGAATTGGGCGAAGCCGAATCGGGAGAGTCGCCACAACTTCACGTATTGGCTACAGGGTGACTATCGAGGATTCGGGACAGCGGCTCATTCGCACCACCGAGGTGCCCGATGGTGGAACGTTCGGACTCCCGAGCGATATATCGAGCTCGTTCGAGAGCGAGGGGAAGCCGAGTCGGCCAGAGAAGTTCTCGATGAGGAGCAGCAGCGAATCGAGTCACTGCAGTTGGTTCTCCGTACACGTCTGGGTGTTCCCATCGATGCGTTCGCTCCAGATGACTTGGCTCTGATGGAAGATCTGGTGGTGAGCGATGGTGAGCGAGTTCGCCTGACGAGGGCGGGAAGGCTGCTCGCGAACGAGGTGTCGATGCGATTGCGGTGAGACTCCGCGCATGGACTTTCGGTCCGAAACGAGGATTTCACGGGTGACTTTCCAGCTTCGAGGGTGTGAGCGCCGTGGCACTTCACGGTAGAGTCGTGGGTCTGTAGGGCGTGTAGCTCAGTTGGTTAGAGCGCCACCATGACACGGTGGAGGTCCCGGGTTCGAGTCCCGTCATGCCCACTCTGTTCCGTTCAGCGGGCGTTGTCGCCGAAGCGGTACTCGTAGGTGAGGGCGTCGATCCGGGTGCGCAATTCATCGTCCAGCGGCTGTTTCACGGCGGCGATTGCGTCCGTGAGTTGCTCTGGTCGACTGGCGCCGATGATGGGCGATGTGATCACTGGATTGGCGAGCACCCACTGCACGGCCAAGGTCGCCATCGACACGCCAGCCTCGTCAGCGATCTTGCCCAGATGGTCGACAGTGTCGAACATGCGCTCGTGCCAATAGCGCTCCTGGTAGCGCTCGGCCGCATAGCCGAGGGTGAACCGACCGCCAGTGGTGGGTTCGCCGCGCTGGTGTTTGCCGGTCAGGAATCCTCCGGCGAGCGGGTTGTACGGGATGACTGCGACGCGCTCGTCGTCGCACAGCGGGAACAGCTCGCGTTCGTTCTCGCGGAACAGCATGTTGTATCGCGGTTGCACTGATTCGAAGCCGGTCACTCCCAGAACTTCGGCACGGCCGATGGCGCGGGCGAGTTGGTACGCGAGAACGTTCGAGCAGCCGAGATAGCGAACTTTGCCCGAACACACCAGGTCGTCGAGTGCACGCAGTGTTTCGTCGATCGGAGTCGATGGATCCCATGAGTGGATCTGATAGAGGTCGATGTGGTCCGTGTCGAGACGCTTCAATGAAGCCTCGACAGCTCGCATGATGTTCTGACGCGAGTTGCCGCTGTCCCACGGTTTCGGACCAGTCGGGAAGAAGCACTTGCTGGCGACGATGAACTCGTCGCGACGGCCTTTCAGCCAGTGGCCCAGGATCTCCTCGGTTCGACCGAACACGTCCGGAGGCGCTCCTAGCGGATACACGTCTGCGGTGTCGATGAAGTCGATGCCTGCATCAGCGGCTGTGTCGAGAATCCGCACCGACGTCTCTTCGTCGCATTGATAGCCGAAGGTCATCGTGCCGAGGCACAGTCGGGAGACCTTGAGCCCCGTACGACCGAAGTTCACGTGATGCATGGCTTCACCGTAGTGCTCGTGCACCGATCATGACAGAGCCGCTAGGAGTGCGGTTCATCGTCACCGAGGATCGCCTGTGATTCGCGAGCGGCTCCCATGTAGATGCCCTTCGCCATGAGAGACGTCTCGTTCTTTCGGCGCACGAGGTAGATCTCGGCGCGAATCGCGTGCACGGTGCGGCTTTCCGGATCGGCATCGGCGGCGAAGTCGATGAGATGGCACGCGAGCCGGAAGTCGCCCTCTTCCGCTGCTCGACGTGCTCGCTCAGCCATGGCGAGCGAACCGCCAGCAAGTTCGGTCAGAGCCTGCGCCAAATGATGATCAGGGGAGGGCTTGAGGCGAGCAGGAGCGCCATCCCACCATCCGCCATAGAGACGCCAGATGTTCCGGATCACGAATTCGGGCTCGTCGTAGAAGGGGCGCAGATACGGCTTGGCGAGTGTGTCGTCGGGAACACGCACTGTGTGCACGATGTGGTCGAGCGTCTCGCCGGCATTCATCATTGCCAGAACCTCATCGTGCAACGTCTCGAGGGCAGTTGCGATCTCGTCGAGCACGCGACCGACCCGCGTTGCACCGGAGATGGGGAGTCCGTGAGCCGGTACCAGCAGTTCCGGTTCGAGGGCTCGCATCTTGCGGAGAGCACGCGCCCAATCGAGTGGGTATCTCTGCACCTTCTGGGGATTGCCAGCGTTGGGAAAGTTCCAGATGACGAAGTCACCCGAGAAGATCCACTTTCGCTCGGGAACCCACGTCCACAGGTGGTCATCGGTTTCTCCGCGGTCGTGGAACAGATCCATCGTCACGCCCGATGCAAGAGCGACCTGTGCATGGTCATCGACTTCGAATGTCGGATGCAGCACAGAAGTCGGAAGGAAGCGTCGAGCACCCGGACGCACCTCGACAGGCTTGCCCGAATCAGCCTCGCCGATTTGAAGATTCAACTCTCCGCGCAGGCCACCGAATTGACGGGCGTTGATCATCACGTTCCAGCCCGCTGTCATGTCGTAGCGAGCAAGCCTCTTGGCCACATTGACGTGACCGATCACGGTGGGTTCGACTCCCGCGGCGCGCCCATCGGCTGCGAAGAACCCGGACCCTCCGACGTGATCCGCATGCCCGTGTGTGTACACGAGCGTCCGAAAGGGACTGTTCGGACGCCATGTGCGAATCGATCGCACGACATCGGCTCCGGTGTGAGCTCCTGACGTGTCGAAGCAGACGAGATCGCCGTCGACCTCCCAGACGGCGACATGGCTGAAACTCTCGACCACGGCCAAATCGGGAGCAATCTCCGAGATCTCATTGGTGACCCGATTGACGGGTTGATCGGCATGGCCCGAGTCGATGATTCGGGCAGAGAGATCCAGAAGGTCGGCCATGTGGCGACAATAATCGCCTTTGTTTCACGACCAGTGGTGTTCCCAGGCACCCACGACCGAACGGCTAGGGTGGACAAGTGCAATACAAGTGCCGGCGCGAGAGCCGGTGCGACCAGACTCACAGTGCCGGCGCTGGAACCGGCAGCTGATGCGGAGGCATCCTGATGGCCAAGATCAAAGTTGACAACCCGGTGGTCGAACTCGACGGTGACGAGATGACGCGGATCATCTGGCAGTTCATCAAGGATCGTTTGATCCTTCCCTATCTCGATGTGAATCTCGAGTACTACGACCTCGGCATGGAGTATCGCGATGCCACCGATGACCAGGTGACCATCGATGCGGCGAACGCGATCTTGAAGCACGGAGTCGGCGTGAAGTGCGCGACGATCACGCCCGATGAGGCTCGGGTCGAGGAGTTCGGGCTGAAGAAGATGTGGAAGTCGCCCAATGGCACGATCCGCAACATTCTCGGTGGCGTGGTGTTCCGAGAGCCGATCATCTGCAGCAACATTCCTCGGCTGGTTCCAGGTTGGACCAAGCCGATCGTCATCGGACGCCATGCGCATGGAGATCAATACAAGGCGACCGACTTCAAGGTTCCGGGAGCTGGAACGGTCACGATCACCTATACGCCAGCCGATGGAAGTGCCCCTGTCGAGATGGAGGTCGCGAAGTTCGGCAAGGACGGCGGCGTGTCGATGGGCATGTACAACTTCAACGATTCGATTCGCGACTTCGCGCGAGCTTCGATGCGGTACGGACTTTCGCGCAACTATCCGGTGTACCTGAGCACGAAGAACACGATCCTCAAGGCATACGACGGCCAGTTCAAGGATCTCTTTCAGGAGGTCTTCGACAACGAGTTCAAGGCCGAGTTCGAGGCCAAGGGTCTGACGTATGAGCATCGCCTCATCGACGACATGGTGGCGTGTGCGATGAAGTGGGAGGGCGGGTACGTCTGGGCCTGCAAGAACTACGACGGTGATGTGCAAAGCGACACGGTTGCCCAGGGATATGGCTCGCTCGGTCTCATGACGTCGGTGCTGATGACACCTGATGGAAAGACTGTCGAGGCCGAGGCTGCCCATGGAACGGTGACTCGTCACTATCGCGAGCATCAGAAGGGCAACAAGACTTCCACCAATCCGATCGCCTCGATCTACGCGTGGACGGGTGGTCTCAAGCACCGCGGCAAGCTCGACAACAATCCGACATTGATCGACTTCGCAGAGAAGCTGGAGCAGGTGTGTGTCGAGAGTGTCGAAGGAGGCGAGATGACCAAGGATCTCGCGATCTTGATTTCGAAAGACCAGCCATGGTTGGCGACGGAGGACTATCTTGCAGCCATCGATCGTCGTCTCCAGCAGAAGATGAGCTGATCTTCCGTGCGGGCGGTCGTTCTGCGCACACGCGGTGGTCCGGAAGTATTGGTCATCGAGAACGTTCCTGATCCGGTTCCAGGGCCAGATGAGGTGCGCGTGCGCATTCGAGCAACGGCGCTCAACAGAGCCGACATCTTGCAGCGCATGGGCGGGTACGCCGATCCCCGTCCAGGATTGACGCACGAGATTCCCGGACTCGAGTTCTCGGGTGTCGTCGACTCGGTGGGAGCGAGGGTCGCCATGTGGAAGCCAGGTGATCGCGTCATGGCAATCGATGCGGGAGGCGCGTATGCCGAACTCATCTGCACCCATGAACGGCAGTTGATGCCCGTTCCGACGCGAGTCACGCTCGGCGATGCAGCAGCGATCCCAGAGGTCTTCTTGACAGCGTGGGATGCCCTTGTCGTGCAGGGCGGTCTGACATCGGGTCGATGGGCCCTTGTTCACGCCGGTGCATCAGGCGTGGGTACGGCTGCCATCCAAGTCGCCAAGGCCATCGGGGCTCGAATCGCAGTCACGTGTTCGGTGACGAAGATGGATGCGTGTCGCAATCTTGGAGCCGACATCGTGGTCGAACGATCACCCCATGCGTGGCTCGACGAACTGCAGCGACGTGTTCCCGGAGGATTCGATGTCATTTTGGATGTCGTCGGTGGGGATGAGGTCGATCGGAATCTTCGGGCAGTCGCCAACAAGGGTCGAATCGTCCAAGTCGGCCTGATGGGAGGAGGCACGACGCCAGTCAACGTCGGCCTCTTGCTCATGAAGCGAGTGACGTGGATCGGTACCACGCTGCGAGCCCGGCCGATCGAGGAGAAGGTTTCGGTGACGAGACGATTCGCAACCGAGGTGCTGCCTCTGTTCGACGACGGCAGTCTGACTCCGGTGATCGACACGAGGTTCGCCTTTGACGACATCGCCCTCGCTCATGCCCTCATGGAGAGCAATGCGAACACCGGCAAGATCCTGGTCGATGTGGACACCGCGGTGGAATGAACCAAGCGAATGAGGCGA
>JBDLRO010000088.1:0-5550 GCA_039800025.1 Actinomycetota bacterium
CCCATGCCAGCACTCCGAGAGTCGGCGTGGCATCGGACTGTCCGAGTTGAACCGGCAGCGACACGATCCACATCAGCACACCCTGGAGTCCGAACACCGTGATCAGGCTCACCCACGCGAAGCGGTCACCCCATCGCTTTCGCATGGCGCGATAGCGATAGTCCTCGCCGTGTCCGGTGTTGCGCCACAGGAGGTAGAGCGCGAGTCGAAGTCCCCAGACCGTGGTCAGGATCGTGAGCAGCCACTGACGAGCCTCATCGCCATCACCGATGATCCGCGCGACCCACGCCGTGAGAACGAACCCCGCACCCCACACGATGTCGACGATCGAGGCATTGCCGATCACGATGCTGATGAACCACGTCGTCACCATCAACGCGGCGATCGCCACCGCCGACCACATCATTACTTCACCCATGAGTACTCCTCATCGTCGATTCCCGATCTTTCAGCGTTCGATCGACCTCGCGGTCGATCTCGATCCATCGCTGGTCCAACCATGTCGTGAACTCGCCGTTGGTCTCGGCATCGGCTGATGGAACCGTCGAACGTGCGAACCGCTGAAAGACCACGTGCACCGGCGGCAGGGGCTGCGCCAAGGCTGCATAGATGCCCCCGAACGTGTCCATGCCTTCGAAGCCGACGTGCCAAGCGATGACGACATCGGCAGTCGCATTGCCTCGGATCATCGCGGCCGCACCCGAAGGACGCGGAGGCAGCAGATGTTGGATAGCCGCCATACGATCACCGCGCTCCGGGTCGTTCGACGAAATCTTCTCGAGGGCCTTCGTACGCTTCGCCGGATTCGCACGGGTTCCCTCTGGAAAGATGATGCCGACGCCATCGGTTCCGAGACCGGCCACGAGTTTCTCGAGAGCCTGCAATTCCGAGGTCGAATCGGGAGCAGCACGATCGAGGAAATGATTCGGGAGTCTGTTGCCGACGATGTCGAGGCACGGATCGATGAGGAGTTCCTTCTTCAGGACGTACCGCGGCTTCATCCGCGCGAGATGACCGACGACGTACGCCGAAACCAAGGAGTCGGCGAGGCTTGCATGACGCGAAAAGAGCAGGACCGGACCCCCCTGCAAGGCCTCGACATTGTCGACCGTCACCCTGATGCCACACAGGATCCGCAATGCGCCGAGGAGGTTCTTCGCCCACCACCTCTGCAGCGCGTAGTGAAGATCGGTGTTGCGACGCTGCCCGACCAGCCAGAACAGGAACGATGCCGTCACTCCGCAGATCTCGAGCCACAACCAAGCGACCGCGAACGACAACAGGCGAACCGTCGGCACCCGCCGCCGCCGACGGACGACGTCGACAATCGCAGCCAGTGGCAACCAGACAGGAATCAGAGCGACGAGCAAGAGACCACCCAGGTACAACCCCGGAACTGTGGCCAGGCGCCTCGTCATGACCCGATCGTAGGTGTCAGGGACACGTGACTCACGACGCAGGGCTCTCATTCACCAAACCTGCATTCGAGATGCCCATCGACACGAGCTCGATGAACCACAATGGACTCATGACCGAAGCACCTGCGTCCAGCCAGTCCCCGGGCTCCTTTGCAGCGAACTGGGGTCGAGGGAAGTCCTTGGCGTACGTGACCGCCCTTTACGTCGTTGCGATCGCAGTCTCGCTGATCGTCGCCGCCCCGTGGGGCACGGATCACCCCCTCACGGCTCTCTTCGTCGGGTTCGCAGTGACCGTCGCAGTCGTCTATATCGGCAGTCAGATCGTCCTCAACGGCTCGACATTCGATCCGTGGTGGAGCGTCGTCCCGGCCGCATACGCGGTGTGGTACGCCATCATCTTCGAAGAAGGCGGCGGATTCACCTCCGGCGACCAACGGCGGTGGATCGTCGCCGCACTCACGTTGCTCTGGGGTGGACGCCTCACGGCCAATTGGACGATCGGCTGGCCAGGTCTTCATCACGAGGACTGGCGGTACCGCATGCTGTACGACAAGCTGCCGCTCCCGCGCTGGGTCGTCAGTCTGTTGTGCGTCCACGTGTTTCCGATGGTCATCGTCGCTCTCGGTTCGATCCCGCTCGTCGGCGTCGCCACTCGACAAGGTGTCGGGTTGGGCGGGTTCGACGTCCTCGGAATCGTCGCAGCACTCGTCGCCGTCGGTTTCGAACATTTCGCCGATGTGGATTTGCGTCGTTTCAACCGCAACAAGAAGCCCGGTGACACGTTGTCGAATGGTCTGTGGTCGCGGTCGCGCCACCCGAACTACTTCGGCGAGATCATGTTCTGGTGGGCTCTGTGGCTGCTCGCACTCGGAGCCGATCGGGCCAATTGGTGGATGGTGATCGGACCCGTTGCCATGACGGTGATGTTCGTCGCAGCATCCATTCCCATGGCGGAGAACCGCAGTGCCGAACGTCGCCCCGACTGGGAGTCCTACAAGGCTTCGACGCCGATGCTGATTCCCCGAATCCGACCGCGCTGACCCCGTTCAGCCGGACCGACTTCCTCCTCGTACCAGCCGGTTTCAGCCCGGCAAAATTTCTTCAATTCCTCCTCAAGATCTCCTGAATCCGGGCCGATAGTCCTGCGTGCTCATCCAAGGACTTCCCACAATCGACCTCGTCACGGGAAGCGTTCTCGCTGCCGGACCGGCAGTCGCCACCTTTCACCGGCACCATCTGCGCACCAAGAAGCGGCTCGCCGAATTGGAGCTGTCTCGCACTCGACTCGCTGATGACAATGCCCGCCTCAGCCATGCTGTGTCCCACGACTTCCTGACCGGACTCATGAATCGTCAAGGTCTGTTCGACCATCTCGAGGCGATTCTGCGTGACGAGGATCGGATCAACAAGGTTGCAGTGTTGTTCCTCGACATCGATCGCTTCAAGGGAGTCAACGACTCACTCGGCCACGCCGCCGGCGACCATTTGCTCCAGACGATCGCCGAGAGGCTGCGTGACGAATTGCCCGAGGACTGTCGCGTCGGCCGACTCGGTGGCGACGAATTCGTCATCGTCATGTCCGACGCATCCCAGCTCGACCCCGTGATCGAGCTGGCGACCGTGATCGCCCGCAAGCTCGACGAGCCCATCGAGTTGAACGGTCGCCCCGTGAGGATCTCGACGAGCATCGGAGTCGCGATCGGCCCCGAGGGCGACGACAGCGCCCGCGACATGATCGCATTCGCGAACGCCGCTCTCCACCGGGCCAAACACGCAGGACGAAACCGCGTCGAGATCTTCACACCCCTCATTCGCACGGAGATGCAGACGCGAGCAACTGAGGAGGAATCGCTTCGTCGCTCCATCGAAGGCGGAGACGTCGTGCCATTCTTCCAGCCCGAGTACGACGCAACGACCGGTTCGTTGATCGGCGCCGAGATTCTGGCTCGTTGGCTGCGCAACGACGGAACGATCACCACTGCTTCGGTGATGCTCGCTCTCGCCGATGATGCCAGCACCCTCGATCGCCTCACCGCGGTCGTGATGAAACAGGCGGCTCCGATCATCAACAGACTCACTTCGATGGGTCTGCCATCCGGTTTCCGCTTCCGCGTCAACCTTCCCCATGTCTGCACGCCGAGCGCTTGGCGAGCGGGATACATGGGCTCCTACTTCGACGGGATCGATCTGCCTCAGATCACGATCGACGTACGAGAGGCCGCAGTCACGACGGATCTCGACACGTCGATCGAGGTCTTGGCCGACCTGCGGGCGAGAGGCGCTCGCATCTGTCTGGAAGTGGACGCCGTCGAAGGGACATCTCTGCAGGTTCTGCGATCACTCCCGCTCGATGAGATCCGCGTCGACCGAACTCATGTCGACTCTCTCGCGACAGGCGATCACGACCGCTCTCTCGTTCGCACCATGGTCAATGTGGCCATGGACATGGGGCTCACCGTGTCCGCAGACGGTGTCGAATCCGGTGCTCAAGCCGATGCGCTCCTCGCCCTCGGCTGCTCACGACATCAAGGTCACCTCTACTCGCCAGCGGTCACCGCATGGGCGATCGAGGATCTCGTGGTCGCACAGTCCGTTGATGCAACGGTCGACCAGTTGATGTCGTAACGTTTCCTCTTCGTGTCGGTCAAACGCTCCGGCGTCCTGTGGATGCTCACCAGCGCCAGTGCGTATTCGCTGTTCACCGTCTTCGGCAAGAACGTCCTCGAGGAGATCGAGACTGCCGACGTTCTCGTGTGGAGATTCTTGATCGCAGTTCCGGTCGCGTGGATCTTCATCCTCGTGCGAGCCCGTCTCGGCGGGCCAGGTCCCTTCTCCGTCGAGTGGCGCCCGCGATTCTTGGCTGGCATGGCTTTTGGAGCTGTTGCGTGGATGGCCTTCGCCGGCCTCGACAACCTTCCCGCTGCTCTCTACATCGTGATCATCTACACCTACCCGGCGATGGTTGCCGTCGGCTCGTGGATGCTCGGCAAGCCGACATCGCGCCACATCTGGGTCGCGGTCGGCATCACACTTCTCGGTATCGCCTTCACCGTCCCGGAGATTCTCGGGGATGCCGGAGACGCAACGACGATCGGCGTCGTCATGACATTGGGCAATGCGATGCTGTACGCCGGCTACGTGCTCTACAGCGAACGTCTCGTCACGGGCGACACTGGCGGTGACGGTCTCGTGGCGTCCGCATGGAGTTTCACCGGTTCGCTCACCTTCGCCGGACTCGTGGCGATCTTTTCGTGGCCCGTGTCGGCACCGGAGACTGCCGGTGGCGCAGCTTCGATGATCGGACTTGCCGTCATCAGCACCGTGATCGCCGGGATGGCGTTCTTCCTCGGCGTTCGTCATCTCGGACCTGCTCCCGCAGCTCTGATCGCCGCCACCGAGCCAGTGCTCACCTTGATCTGGATCGTCACGATCCTCCACGAGACCCTCGAGCCGATTCAACTCCTCGGAGCCGCACTCGTCATCGCCGGGGTCATCTGGTCACAGCGCCCTCCCAAGCGGCGCGAGCCTGTTCAATCGACGAGCGCCTGAAGTTCGTCGACTCGCACCGACATCTGTGACGTGGTGCGCTCGACCGGTAGCGAGCCACCTGCACCGGTGTTCGACGTCCACGAGATGCGCCACTGCACGTCGATCGTTGCAATGAATGCACCGTTCGGACGACTCACGGATGAATGGCGATAGGTGTAGGAGCAGCCGGATCGAACGTCGTCACCCATCGAAGGCTGCCACGGGCGGCCCGGGCCATTGCACGTGACGGAACCAGTCTTCGAACCCGATGGTGAGCCGTCGTCCTGAGTCGTGAAGGTGATCGATACGGGCGTCGCTGTCGTGCGAGCCCACATGGGACCCGTGTCACCCGGGATCCATGCGAAAGCACTGACCGGCACCCACAACACGGGATCGATCCACAGCCAACTCGATGCATTCACCACACCGGCCTCCGGCGACGGTGCCATCGAGATCTTCGGTCGTGCGAGCAGACTTCGCACCGTGATGGCAGCTCGCTGTGCGAGTTGACGCGGTGTCGCCTGGGCAACCCACACGAGATCTCGGCTATCCGGCCCGATCCGTTCGTACAGGAGATAGCGGATCCCATCGACGATCTTGCTGA
>JBDLRO010000089.1:0-9976 GCA_039800025.1 Actinomycetota bacterium
GAATCAGGTCCGTGCTGATATCGGCTGATTTCGGGGATCGCAGCCGGCAACGTGCCCAGACGCTCGGAGACGTGTCGAACCTGTTCGGGGGAGATTCCTTCGATCCAACGAAACATCACGACGTGTCTCAGCACACTCCGACGCTAGTGGACAGGCTCACGAACAGTCGGTGGGGACTGATATCCCTATCTTCGTAAATATGTGTTTACAGGGATCAGATCACTGGTTTTCGATACACCCGTCCGTCACACTCTTGTTGGGTTACATTGGGTCCGAAATCGGGGGGATGACGTGGAAAACCGAATGCGAGCAGTGCATCTGCTCAAGACGGTCGGGCTGACGGAATACGAAGCCAAGGCGTACATCGCGCTGATCGCCCTCGGAGCGCCGATGAACGGCTACGAGGCCGCCAAGGCGAGCGGCATTCCCCGCAGCACCATCTACGAAGTGCTGGCCAAGCTCGTCGCCCGCGGCGCGGCGGTCCAAGTGCATGGGGTCGGTCGATCCACGGAGTCGTTCGTAGCGCTTCCTGTCGACTCCTTCATCGACGGATATCGCACGAAGTTGTCGAGCACCCTCGATGGGCTCGCCGAGACCTTGCCGCGTGTTGCTGCCAAGAGTCGAACACATCTGGTTCAGAAGTTGGCTGGGCGAGAGGTGATCGCTCAGCGGATGAACGACGTCGTGGCGCGAGCTCAGCAATACGTCTGGCTGTCGATCTGGCCGGACCTCGCTCCCGACCTGAAGCGCAGCGCAACGGCTCGTGCCAAAGATGGCGTCGACATCGCGTCGAGCATCTTCGGAGAGCTCCCTAGTTTCCCCGGACTCGTCGTTCGCCACGAGTACCTGAGCCCGGCGGTCACGGAGCAACGTCTCGGATGTCGGCTGTACATCGTGGCGGCAGATCACCAAGAAGTGGTGATCGCAACGGCCGAGGGCGACAATTGGCAGGGGATGTGGAGCGACGACCTGACCGTATCGCTCCTGGCCGCCGAACATGTTCGTTTCGACATGACCATTCAAATCCTGTGCAAGAACATGGCCATGAAGGGCGACTACGAAGCCCTTCGGACCGATCCGACCCTGATGTTCCTGAGTCGAGCGATGGAGACCAGCACTTCACAGATCATGGCCCAAATGACAGAGGTCTGAGCCAGTCGCCTGTCATCTAACGTGTTTCCGTGGCATCTGGCGACACGAACTCGGGACCAATCGGTCTTTTCGATTCCGGCTTTGGCGGACTGACGGTGGCTCGTGCCGTGATCGATCTCTTGCCAGGAGAGGACATCGTCTACATCGGCGACACGGGGCGATATCCCTATGGCGACAAGCCGCTGACCGATGTGCGCGAGTACGCGCGCGACCTTGCGTGGAGCCTGATCGAAGAACATGGAGCGAAGGCAATCGTCGTTGCGTGCAACACTGCAGCCGCCGCCCTTCCGGTTCACGAACTCGAAGCCGAACTCTCCGCATCGGGCCGACACATTCCGGTTCTGGGTGTCATCGAGCCGGGGGCCGATGCATTGGTGCGAGCCACGCGCTCGGGCACAGTCGGAGTCATAGGCACCATCGGCACGATTCAGTCCGGTGCGTACGAGCGAGCAGTGGCACGTGCCGCCGTCGGCGCCCGAGTCGATCTCGTGAGTGCGGCATGTCCCGGATTCGTCGAGTTCGTCGAACGCGGTCGAACATCCGGTCCAGAGGTGACGATCCTCGCGGAGCGTCTGCTCGAGCCAGTACGTTCTGCCCACGTCGATGCACTCCTGCTCGGGTGCACGCACTATCCGTTCCTCGCACGTGTGATCTCCGAAGTCATGGGACCAGGTGTCACACTGGTGTCGTCTGCGGATGAAACCGCCTTCGTGCTCCGCGATCAGTTGTCGTTGCTCGGTCTCTTGCGCTCAGATGCTGACAGCTCGTCTTCGAGGGTCCCTCGGCACTCATTTCTTTCGAGTGGGGACGTGTCGCGTTTTCGAGAACTCGGAAGCAGACTGCTGGGACCGGAACTGGATTCAGCACGAGAATGGTCGGCGCGTCGCTGACCCGGAGAGGACATCATGTCAGCGACACGTTTCGACGGGCGCACCAGCAGCGAACTGCGAACCATCACCTTCGAACGAGACTTCACCGAAATGTCCGCCGGAAGTGTGCTCGTCTCCTTCGGCCGGACGCGAGTGTTGTGCACGGCGAGCATCGATGAGGACGTGCCGCGATGGATGAAGGGGAGCGGCAAGGGCTGGGTGACAGCCGAATATTCGATGCTCCCGGGTTCATCGAACGAACGCGTCGATCGAGAGGCGGCGAAAGGAAAGCAGAGCGGACGAACCGTGGAAATCCAGCGGTTGATCGGACGAAGCCTGCGTGCCTCGTGCGACATGACTCTGCTCGGAGAGCGCCAGGTCGTCGTCGATTGCGATGTGCTGCAAGCCGACGGTGGCACGCGTACAGCCAGCATCTGCGGCGGGTATCTCGCGTTGCACGATGCATTGACCCGCTTGAAGCAGAGTGGCGCAGTCACTCGCCATCCGCTCACTTCGCTGTGTGCGGCTGTCAGCGTGGGCATCGTCGGGGGCGTTCCGGTGATCGACCTGCCCTATGTCGAGGACAGCGGCGCCGAAGTCGACATGAACATCGTGATGTTGCGCGACAAGGAGTCTCACGTCAGTCGGTTCGTCGAAGTTCAAGGCACTGCCGAAGGCATGGCCTTCACTCGCGGCGAACTGGATTCGCTTCTCAGCCTTGCCGAGGAAGGTCTCGCTGAGATCTTCGAACTGCAGAGCGAATTGCTGCAGACGGAACCCGTGCGCCGTCCGCGTTGACCCGGATGAACGGACAAATCAGAGAGCTCGTCTGCGCGTCCGCGAACCCGGACAAGGTGCGTGAGATCGAGCAGCTTCTCGACGGGGTCGTCGTTCTTCGCCCGCGCCCAATAGAGATTCCCGATGTGGATGAGACCGAGAGCACGCTCATCGGCAATGCACGTCTGAAAGCGCGAGCCATCGCCCAGTCGCCGCTCAACTCACTCGGTCTTCCCGCTGTTGCCGATGACACGGGATTGTTCGTCGATGCTCTGCCGGGAGAACTCGGCGTGATGACCGCCAGGTATGCCAGCGACGATCTGCGCCATGCGGTCGATCCGTACGCAGCCAATCGTCGCAAGCTCCTTGCTGCCCTGCAGGAGCGCGGGTGCATGGATTCCTCCAGCCGTACTGCGCATTTTTCGACCGTGGTGGTCGTGAGTTTTCCGGATGGTCGAGAGATTGCAGTCGAGGGCCGATGTGACGGAACGATCGCCGCTCGAGAGAGGGGAGCGCAAGGGTTCGGCTTCGACCCCTTGTTCATCCCCGTTCCGGGCATGTTCGACGCAGATGTTCGAACCTTTGCAGAGATGACTGATGACGAAAAGAACCACCTGTCGCATCGCGGTCGCGCATTTCGGGCTCTTGCGCGCGAGCTGAAAGACTCACCAACCTCGTAGATCGACAGCCCAGGTATCGACGACTTGGGCTTCCATACGTGATCCATGGTCGATTCGTCCGTCGACGATCAACATCTGTTCGTGTTGTGACACGGTTGGATCGACGTGGGCAGGGATGACGACGATCCGATCGCCGACAGCGAGAGTCGGCATGTTCTCTCCGAGGGAGAATGTCACGTGTTCATCGCTGCAGAACCAGACCGATGCCCCTGGGACCGTCGGATTGCCATGGTCCATGCCGAGGGCTTTCAGTCCGACATCGGCGACGAACCAGCCATTCGAGCGTGAGATCACGGTGCCGATCACGAACACAGCCTGAAGGAACGGCAGGCCCTGTGAGCCGTATTGAGCATCCATGAGTGCATAACTGCCAGCTTGAACTTCGTTGATCCGTGCGAGAGTCGGATCAGAAGCGTCGTAGAGATCGAAGGTGCCCGTGCCGCCAGCCGAGACGATCGTGCAATCCTCGCCGGCGACGGCGCGTACCGCATCGAAGGTCTCGACGAGAGTGCTCATCGAAGTTCGCACTTTGGCGCGCTGGTCGGAGCGGTCGGTCATGGCCATCAGGTGACCTTCGTAGCCCATGACACCGCGAACGGTGAGACCTCTCTGTTGACACAACTCGGTGAGTGCCATGGCATCCTCGGGACGACATCCGCACCGTGGGAGGCCGACGTTGACGTCGATCAGCACCTGGCGGATTCCCGCGCGCGCGGCTGCGTCAATTGTCTCGGGCGAATCGACCGCAACGGTCACCATCGAGCCCTCCAGATTCGCCATCGCAGAAAGTCGCTTCGCGTCGACGGTTTGGTTGGCGAGCAACAGGTCGCTTCCGAGACCCGCATGTGCCATGCCGATCACTTCGCGAGGAGTCGCGCACGTGAACGCTGTGTGACCGAGCGCAGCCTGTCGGGCAGCCAATGATGTGCATTTGTGGGCCTTGACATGCGGACGCAATGTCGTGCCCGGGCGGGCCGCCGACATGGTGCGAAGATTCTGATCGAAGGCTGCAGCGTCGACGACGAGAGCGGGGGTGGACACTTCGGCGAGAGTTGTCATCGGGTGAAGTGTGTCAGTCGCCCGGGCGAATCAGAGATTCGCGGTCGTCATGGCCTTGCACAGGCGCTCGACGTGGGCGGCGATCTCGCGCACGTGAGGCGGGTACAGCATCGAATTGTGCTCGCCCCCCACGGCATACGACTCGAGTGACGAGACCCAGGGAGCACATTGCTCGGGCAAGGACGCCTTGCCGACGTGGAGGAGTGTCGCCGATGCCGCAAGAGGTCGCAGTGTGTACTTCTTCATCGCTCGTCCGTCGATCCACCAGAAATTCTTGTAGTGGTCGATGCTGTACCGGCGCTTTCCCGGGAACCTGACCAGGACGGGTCTCATGGCCAGTAGCCAGACCTTGTTGGGAGCCCTGCGGAGAAAGGATCCGAGCCACTTCAGTGACGAGGAACTCGATGAGAATCGACGCCGTTCTGCGTGAAGTCGCTTCGACCACTCCGACGTCGGGTCCTTCGAGGCCGAATCACGGGGTATGCCGTCGAGGAAGAGCAGATGAGGATTCCGATCGGAGTCGATCAGGCGTCGGGCGGATTCGAATGCGATGGTCGCTCCGCCGGAGTGGCTGATCAGGAGGCACGGTTGATTCTCGCCGAGGCGGCGGTTCACCTCGTCCACCACGCTCGACGCGCGTGCCTCGATCGTCCAATCGATTCGACCCTTGGTGTGCATGCCTCGAGGTTCGATCACGACGATGGGCTGATTCGGACCGAGGGTCTCAGCGAGAGATCGATAGGCGAATGCGGTCCCGCTCGTCCCGGGGATCGCGAAGATCGGGGTGAGCGCTCCGCCATCATTGAAGACGACGACGTGTGAGGGATCTGCACGTCGACGTCTACCGATGTGCACTTCCAATCGCTGCGCAGTGCGTGACGTGAGCAGCAGTCGAGGGTCGACGTGACCCCACCCCTCGGCGGCGATCATCGAACACAATTCGACTGCGCCAACCGAATCGAGACCGGCTTCCCACATGTCTTCATTCGGGGCTACTCGTCCGAGGCCGATGACCTGTTCGACCTTCGATGCCAACCACCGCGCCTGTGGTGAGAATTCCTCGTCCGGCACCGGTCTCGCCCAACGTTGGAGAGGCGTCGAGAGCAGAGCTGGGCGATCGAGTTTCTGGCGATCGGTGCGGGGCAGGGAGTCGTGCCGAACGAGGATCGCCGGGACGAGGTGACTCGGCAGCAGCGACCTCAGGTGGGAATTCACGTCATCGGGGGACAGTCCGTCGTCCTCGACGCAGATGTGGCCGACGAGTCGATGACTGCCATTGCTCGTGGGATGGGCGACGACAGCAGCGTCGGAGACTCCCCGAAGAGATTTCAGCGCGTGTTCGGATTCTTCGGGTTCGATACGCATCCCATTGATCTTGATCATCAAGTCGCGTCGCCCCGTGAAGTAGAAGTTGCCCTCATCGTCGACACGACCGAGATCGCCACTTCGCCACCAGCGCACACCCGCTTCGTCGGTGATGAACCGCTGGGCCGTCAGTTCCGGGTCACCCAGGTACTCGAGGGCATCAGGATCGCGCACCCAGATTTCTTGGCCGTCCTCACACTCGACCAGTTTGAGTCGATCGATCGGAAGCGTTCCACTCGGTATGCGTCCCGAGCCGATTTCCTGGTCCGATCCGATCTCGAAGCGCGATACGTTCCCGGTCTCGGTCGAGGCGTAGCTGTTGACCGCGATCACATCAGGTGAGCACAACGTGCGGATCAGAGGAATCTGGGACCAATCACGACGCGAGCCGAACACGGAGATCTCTCGCACACTGGGTAGTCGGCGATTGAGATCCGGGCGACGCAGCAGAGCATCGACGATCCCACCTCCGAGTCGTGCGACAGTGATCTCGTGCGTTGCGAGCCATCGGATCAGTTCGTCGAGTGGGAGAGACCGCGGATCCGCCACGTAGAGGGTTTCTCCGGCAGCGAGCCGGACTGCCTTGGAGATGCCACCTGAGAAATTCATCGGCTGCAGGTGAGACGACCGGATCGATTGACCGTGCGGTACGACGTCGCCAAGTCGTCGGTCGATCGCCTTCCAATTCCGTACGACTCCTTTGGCTCTGCCCGTCGAACCGGACGTGAACAAGACCGAACCGGGAGAGTCGTGAGCCACCAGCACGGGTTCGGCGAAGGTCGTGTGCAGCCGCTGGCCAGAAATGGCTTGCACATTCGCGGGTAGGGCCGAGGCCATCTCCGGCCGAGAGACCAGCGCGTGGGTCGGGTTCCCCAAGCGGGACATCAGCTGCTCTATTCGCGAAGTGGGCAATGTCGCATCGATCGGGGCGAGCGGTCGTCCCGCGTGGAGAGAGGCGAGGATCGCGATGACCGCGTCGACACTTCGGTCCACGAAGACGGGCAGCCAGTACGACGGCGGATTCTGCTCGACGATGCTCGTTGCAAGGTTCGCCGTTCGCCACGCGATTTCTGCGAACGTCGTCGACTCCGTCGGCGTCACGAGTGCGACGTCGTTCGCCCTCTCCTCACCCCTTTGAACGAGGGAAGTGGCGACAGCAGACGCAGCGAGGTTGATGTTCACTCTAGGACGTCTATACCGTTGGGCGCGTATTGATCAAATGCGGGCGTTCTTGTCTCGCCGAAAAGGGGTCACATGAAGAACTTCCTCCAGCGTCTGGTTGTGGTCAGCCTCCTCGCCCTGGGCGCATGTGGTGGTGCGTCGGACGAGGTTTCTCAATCGGTCGATTCACGGGGTGGGAGTGTCGATCTCTCTGGGGTGTCGCTCACAGTGGGGATCTCAGGAGATTCCGTCTTCGAGATCTATCAGTCCATATCGGGTCTGTTCGACGACGTCGCCTATTCCATCGACGTCGTCAAGTTCGACTCATCGGGCGAGGTGCTCGAGGCCTTGCGCGCGGGTGCGATCGATGTCGCCCATTTCGCCCAGGCCACGAACGTGATCCTCGCGCAAGGAAATTCCGACCAGCCGTGGACCGACCAGACGACCCCGCTGACGACGGTCGCAGCCTGGTCGAATCCGGAGCACCCAGGTTTCTGTTTGGTGGTGAGGGATCCGGCCGTGACGTCACCGTCAGAACTGTCGGGGATGAAGGTCGGATATTCGAAGGGCACGCTCGGGCATGTCTTCTTCGAGGCTCTCGTGGAGGAATTCGGCCTGACGGGGGTCGAATCGGCTCAGATGCCGCCGCCGGAGGGGAAGGCTGCGTTCCTGAGCGGATCTCTCGATGCGCTGATTGCCGTCTCCAGGACGGCGCGCGCGATGGAACAAGAACGCAAGGGGGCAATCATCGATTGCTCATCTCGAATCATGCCCTATTTCCAAGTGACCGTGGCGCAGCCGCCCCTTCTCGGCGATGCCGGGAAGTCCGAGGCACTGCGGGATCTCATCCGACGTTCGGACGATGCCGCTCAGTGGGCGAGCGAACACTTCGATGAAGTCGTCGCGTTCAACCTCGAGCGCGGGGTCCTCGATCAGGAAAGTGCTGAGTTCGTCTCTCGATACGAGCCGCGTCGGCAGGTTCCTCTTGCCGGCGAATTCCAGACCTGGTTGCAGCGCGTCGCGCAGATCTTCTCTCGAACAGGTGTTACCTCGTCCGATGTCGACACCGATGTGGTTCTGAGCTTGGCATTCGACGAAGGTGTGGTTCGCGACCAGTGAGGATCCGGCACCTGGCGGGTCCATCACTGCTCCTCATCGTGTGGTGGGTCGCCACTGCTCTTGGCTGGGTGGGCTCCGATACATTGCCGTCCCCGGCGTCGGTGGTCGATGTTGGCGTGAGACTGGCGGACTCCGGAGAACTCTCCCGGGCGCTCATCTCGTCTCTGCAGCGCGTGCTTCTCGGCCTCGGATTCGGGGTGGCCGGGGGAATGGTGATCGCCATCCTCGCGGGGTGGAGCCGCATCGGCGAATCTCTGCTCGACTCCACGATGCAGGTCATCAAGGCTGTTCCATCGGTGGCACTCGCTCCGTTGTTCGTGGTCTGGCTCGGCATCGACGAGGCACCCAAGGTGCTATTGATCGCACTGAGTACCTCGATGCCGATCTACATGAACACGTACGGGGCGATCCGCAATCTGGACGTGCGGCTCGTCGAGACCGGCCGGCTGCTCGGGCTGGGGCAGAGGGAGATCGTCCGCCACGTCGTCGTTCCCAGTACGGTTCCGGCATTCCTGGTCGGCCTGCGCGTCTCGATGGCCAACGCCTGGATCGCTCTGATCTTCGCTGAGCAGATCAATGCCGAGAATGGATTGGGAAAGTTGATGTCCGATGCGCGTACGTGGCTGCGTCTCGACATCATGATGCTGCTCCTCGTCATCTACGCGGTTCTCGGACTGTCGTCCTACTCATTCGTCCGATTTCTGGAGAGGCGATTGCTCCAATGGCGCAGGGGATTCGCAGGGACATGAGTGGCCTCACATTGTCGGGCGTGGGACGGGCATTCGGTTCCCATGTCGTCCTCGAGGATCTCGACCTTCAGGTCTCGAAAGGAGAGTTCGTCGCGATTCTCGGTCACAGTGGCTGCGGCAAGTCGACCCTTCTTCGGGTCATTGCCGGATTGGACGATGGGTACACCGGAGAGATCGAAGCCACTGCCGAGCGGGTGATGGTCTTCCAGGACCCGAGCCTGTTTCCGTGGAAGAGAGTCCTCGCCAACGTCATGCTCGGACTACGGTCAGCTGACGCCGAGTCTGTCGCCCGCCGAGTTCTCGGTGAAGTGGGTCTGGAGTCGCACTTGCGGCAGTGGCCGGCAACGTTGTCCGGGGGTGAGGCCCAGAGAGTGGCCTTGGCCCGGGCCCTGGCGCGCGATCCCGAACTGTTGCTGCTCGACGAGCCATTCGGAGCTCTCGACGCCCTCAGCAGGTTGCGGATGCAGGATCTGTTGATCCAGATGCGGGCCACCTACCGACCGACGACGCTGATGGTGACTCACGATGTCGAAGAGGCCATCGCCCTCGCCGATCGGGTCATGGTTCTCGACGAAGGCCGATTCGTCTTCGATCGACGCGTGGACATCGCGTCACCGCGCAAGCGGACGTCGCCTGCATTTCAGGCCGTGCGCGCCGACGTGCTCGAGGCATTGGGAGTGTCCATCGGAGACCACGTCGACTGACTCGCCTCGGCGAGCCCGTGGTGCGGGCGGAGGGACTTGAACCCACACCCCTTTCGGGACAGGAACCTAAATCCTGCGCGTCTGCCAGTTTCGCCACGCCCGCGCGCTGCTCGTTGCAGATGCCAGCAGGCTAGGGCTGTGGATGCCGTGTCGCTCAGAACACACGTCCAGACCCAGGGGTGACAGCGATCCGGCAGGGGATTCGGTCCGTCACCTTGACAGACTGTTCCGGTGACTTCGGCAACGCTCTCTGACTCCACGACCGCCGCCCTCGAGAACCAGTTCGGTCTCGCCGACCGCATTGTCGACGAGAAGGCACTCGACAACAGCGTTCGCAGGTT
>JBDLRO010000090.1:0-5822 GCA_039800025.1 Actinomycetota bacterium
TCACCTGGACAGCGCAGCAACGGGACTGAGGACTAACCTTCCCGGACGTGGGAACAGATAAACGCGAACGCAAGAAGATGAACCGTCAGATCGGGCGACAGATGCAGCAACAGCAAGAGCGCCGCCGCAAGACGCTGAAGACGACGTTCAGAGTCACAGGCGCGATCGTCGTCCTCGTGGCGGCCTTCGTCCTGATCGCCGTTCTGACCGACGATGGGTCGGACGACGCCAGCACAACCGACTCGATCCCGACGGACTCCATCTCCACCGATTCGCTGGCGCCGAGCGAGACCACGGCTCCGGCTTCGACTGTTCCCGTCGAGTTCCAATACGGCACGGGAGAATGCGCCCCGACCGATGGCTCAGCCGAACAGACCCAGTCATTCGACGACTCGTTCCAGTTGTGCATCGATCCCGCGAAGACCTACACCGCGGTCGTCACGACCAACTTCGGCGAGTACACGATCGAACTCGACGCAGCGAAGGCTCCCGGAACCGTCAACAACTTCGTCAACCTTGCCCGCTTCAAGTACTTCGATGACACGGTGTGCCACCGGGCGATCCCCGGCTTCATGGTCCAGTGCGGTGATCCGACGGCGACCGGCTCGGGCGGTCCGGGGTACAGCTTCCTCGACGAGCTTCCCGAAGCAGGCGAATACGAAATCGGTTCGATTGCGATGGCCAATGCCGGTCCGAACACCAATGGCAGCCAGTTCTTCGTGATCACTGGCGACCAGGGTGTGTCGCTGCCGCCCGATTACACCTTGTTCGGAAAGGTGATCGATGGACTCGACTCGACCGTTGCCGCACTGGATGCGGTCGGCAATCCGGCCGACAACGGTGTGCCACCGCTCGAGGAGATCCAGATCATCTCGATCGTGATCACTGAATCGTGAAATCGCGAATCGTGAAATCCCGAATCGTGAACTCCCGGATCGTGAACTCCCGGATCGTGAACTCGCGGATCGTGAACTCGCGAATCGTGATCACAAAGATGGCATCAACTCGCTGATCGCAACCGGTCGACCGTCGTCGATCGACCGATGTGCGGCAACGCCGACGAGTACGGATCTCAAGCCGTCACGGACATCGACGTCGGGCGGCGAACCCGTGCGGATGGCATCACAGAACTTCGACACCTCGACGAAGCTCGCACCGAAGTGGAATCCGACGTGGTTCACCGATTCGTCGATCGGTGCAGGCACGGCGTTCAACGATCGGTCCTGCCGTCTCCCGACATGGACGTAACCGTCACCCGGAAGAGCAGTCTCGGCTTTGCCGAGCGTGCCGACAACTGAAATCTCCTGTTCGTTGCGACTCGCCTCGGCGAACATGCACAGATCGAGACTGGCTCTGATCCCGTTGTCGTAGTCGACGATGACGAAGGCATTGTCCAAGATGTCCGGCTTCTCACCCCCATACACCTCGTCGAGATGATTGACGTCCTGGTCACCACTCGCATACACGCGCACGGGATCGGCTCCACTCACGAGATTCATCAGGTCGAAGAAGTGGCAGCACTTCTCGACGAGCGTGCCGCCGGTGTTCTTGTTGAATCGGTTCCAGTCACCGACTTTCTTGAGGAACGGGAAGCGGTGTTCGCGAATGGCGATCATCTTGACGTCGCCGATGTCGCCCGAACTCACGACCTGTGCCAACTTAGCGATCGGAGCCATGTAGCGATACTCGAGACCCACCCACGTGAGGGCCGATCTCGACTCGGCAGCCTCGACGATGTCGAGGCAATCCTCGACCGTCGTGCACATCGGCTTCTCCACGAGACACGGAACATCGGTTTCGAGGACATCTCGCAAGATGTCCGCATGGGTGACATTCGGCGATGCAACGATGACTGCGTCGACCGTGCCGCTCGCCAACAGGTCTCGGTGGTCGAAGAAGGCGAGAGGTTCGGCTCCTGTTCGCGCCGATGAACCGTGTGTGATGTTGTCACGCGCCCACTGGTGCGACTGCTGATGCGGATCGCTGAATGCCGTCACTTCGGCACCATCGAGAGCAGCGATGTTGCGAATGTGCTCGCAGCCCATCATTCCCGTCCCGATCACTCCGATTCGAACGGTCGAGGAATTCGCCATGACCGTCTACCGGGCCGGAAGCGGGAGCTCGCCGATGATCTCACTCGGTCCGACGTGCTCCCAGGTCGAACTCCGGCGCACGAGAGCCGATGACGACGGCAGGAAGACGAGTGGCACGTTGGCCAATTTCTTCGTGCGAGCGTGTCGATCGGAGGTCTCCATTTCCGATTCGCACACGATCGCCATGCCCTGGATCATGCCGAGACCGAGAGCCAGTGCTCCCCCTCGCGGGTCGATCATCGGATCGCACAATGCCGACGCCGACTGACCGGCACCCACGATCAAACCTCCGTCGTCGAGGATGGCTCGCATCGCCTCCCATATCGGGGTGTCCTTGATGACGCTGCGCAGGTGGATGGGGTTGTCGCCGACGAGCCATACAGCTCGTGCCCCCTTCAAGACTCGAGCCGAATCGGGATCCAGCGCTTCCGTTCGGCGCATGACCATCAAAGGATCGATCTCGATGCCGAGACGCCCCGCCCATTCCTTGGCCGCGATCACCAGTTCCTCGGGACGTTCGAAGGCATCGGCTGTCGGCAGAACGACGACCTTCTCTGCCTTCACTTCTTTCAACAGCCGGCGATCCAATTCGTCGTGGAGACGAAATGGGCCACCTCCTTCGAGCACGACGATCCCGTTCATGGAACGATCGTAGATCGCGTAGGCTCCCCTGGTCCCGAGACAGCGGGCAGTACTTCGGAGGAGATCGGCAATGAGTGTGCGCACAGTGGGAGTCGTTGGTTCGGGAATCATGGGTTCGGGTCTGGCCGAGGTCGTAGCCAAGGGCGGAATGAACGTGATCGTGCGGTCACGTCAGCAGGCTTCTGCTGACGCCATGGTTGCGAGCGTGGCCAAGGGTCTCGACAAGCAGGTCGAAAAAGGTCGACTCAGCTCCGAAGACCGTGATGCTGTGATGTCGCGTATTTCCGCCGTTTCGGATCTTGCTGGCCTCGCGGATTGCGATCTCGTCATCGAGAGCGTTGTCGAAGATCTCGAGACCAAGAAGGCGCTGTTCCGCGAACTGGACGCCATCGTCAAGCCGAGTGCGATCATTGCGACGAACACCTCGACGCTTCCCGTCATCGAGTTGGCAATGAGCACGAACCGTCCCGACAAGGTGTGCGGCATTCACTTCTTCAATCCGGCTCCTGCGATGCCCCTCGTCGAGATCGTCCGCCCGTTGTCGGCCGACGATGCAACGATCACTGCAGCGACGGAGTTCGCAACAGCGTGTGGCAAGGGTCCGGTCCAGGTTCTCGACCGTGCAGGCTTCATAGTCAATGCGCTCCTGTTCCCGTACCTGAACAATGCGATCCGCATGTGGGAACAGGGAACTGCATCGATGGAGGACATCGATGCGGCGATGAAGGGCGGGTGCAACTTCCCGATGGGTCCGTTCGCGCTCCTCGACCTGGTCGGTCTCGACACCTCGCTCGCGATTCTCGATGCGCTCTACGACGAATTCCGCGATCCGAACTACGCAGCCGTGCCCACGCTTCGACGCATGGTTGCTGCCGGCAAACTCGGTCGCAAGTCGAAAGCAGGCTTCTACAGTTACTGAGGTGTGGGCTCACGAGACGATGACTCCGGTCACGATCGACCAGATCCTGAGCGAGGAGTACATCTCTCGTTTCTCCGCCGACCAGGGTGAGCCGCCGCCTCCCACGTGGAATTTTCACGACATCACCGCAGGCGACGACGACCTCGTCGCTGCGGGCGCAGATCTCTCCATCGGGACTCTCATCGACGCCTATTCGCACGGATTCTTTCCGATGCCACTCGATCGACGAACGATCGGATGGTGGAGTCCCGTCGTACGCGGGATCATTCCCATCGATGGGATCATCGTGTCATCGTCGTTGCGCAAGAGCTGCCGGCGCTTCACGATTGCGGTCGACACCAGATTCCGTGACGTCATGCGGGCATGCGCCGATCCATCCCGACCGCACGGCTGGATCTCCGACACGTTCATCGACGCCTATGAACGACTCCACCGCTCCGGATGGGCTCACAGCGTCGAGGTCTACGACGGACACGAACTCGTCGGCGGCGTGTACGGGGTGCACATCGGCAGATTCTTCGCGGGAGAGAGCATGTTCCATACCCGCACGGACGCATCGAAGGTCGCTCTCGTCGCTCTCATCGGATTGCTGAAGGCGGCGGGGTTCCGACTGTTCGACGTCCAATGGACGACTCCCCACCTCGTGAGTCTCGGAGCGGTGGACGTCCCGCGGGCCGAGTATCTGCAGATGCTCAGCGATGCCCTGATTCGGTGATCTTCCGACAGACTGAGGCCATGGCCGAGCCCACAGAGACACAGCCCCGCCGCGACGACCCGTGGTTGATGCGCACGTATTCGGGTCACTCGACCGCCGAGGCGTCGAACGAGCTGTATCGCACGAACCTGGCGAAGGGTCAAACAGGCCTCTCGATCGCTTTCGACCTGCCCACTCAGACCGGATACGACCCCGATTCACCGATGGCATCGGGTGAGGTCGGAAAAGTGGGAGTACCCGTCGCACACCTCGGTCACATGCGCACACTTCTGGCCGGCATTCCTCCCGGCCAGATGAACACGTCGATGACGATCAATGCGCCTGCTGCATGGCTGCTCGCCCTCTACGTCGCGAATGCAGACGAGCAGAGCGTCGATCGCCGACAATTGCGCGGTACGACGCAGAACGACATCGTCAAGGAGTACCTCTCGAGAGGCACGTACATCTTTCCCCCTGTTCCCTCGCGCCGCTTGATCGTCGACATGGTCGCGTGGTGTGCCAACAACACGCCGAAGTGGAACCCGATGAACGTCTGCTCGTATCACCTCCAAGAGGCAGGTGCGACACCCGTTCAGGAGATTGCGTACTCGCTTGCGACTGCTGTCGGCGTCCTCGATGCAGTGCGCGAATCCGGCCAGGTTCCCGAGGAGCAGTTTCCGCAGGTCTTCGCCAGCATTTCCTTCTTCGTCAATGCGGGAATCCGCTTCATCGAAGAGATCTGCAAGATGCGAGCCTTCACCGATCTGTGGGATCGCATCGGTCGCGAGCGCTACGGAGTCACCGACGAGAAGGCTCGTCGATTCCGCTACGGCGTGCAGGTCAACTCCCTCGGTCTGACAGAAGCTCAACCCGAGAACAACGTCCAGCGAATCGTTCTCGAAATGCTCGCTGTGTCTCTGTCGAAACGGGCACGCGCCCGATCGATCCAATTGCCGGCGTGGAACGAGGCACTCGGCCTCCCGCGGCCATGGGATCAACAGTGGAGTCTGCGCATGCAGCAGGTGCTCGCCTACGAGACCGACCTTCTCGAATACGCCGACATCTTCGACGGCTCCCATGTCGTCGAGTCGAAGACGAAAGAGATCAGCGACCAGGCGTGGGCAGAGTTCGAAGACGTGTTGTCGCTCGGCGGCGCGTTCGAGGCCGTCGACGTTCTGAAGGGTCGACTCGTCCGGTCCATGGCCGAGCGGACCCGCCGCATCGAAAGCGGCGATCAGATCGTCGTCGGGGTGAACAGCTACACCGAGTTCGAACCGTCACCCCTCGGCGGTGAGGGAAACATCGTCAAGGTGGATCCCGATGTCGAACGGCAGATGGTCGAAGACGTCCGTACCTGGCGATCGTCACGTGACAGCACAGCTGTGGAAGCGGCTCTCGATGAGTTGAAACGAGCTGCAGAGTCCGGCGACAACATCATGGAGCCGTCGATCGCACTCGCCAAAGCAGGCGGCAC